>NZ_BAABEX010000007.1:193188-341013 GCF_039540375.1 Acidovorax lacteus | reverse complement strand
TGGTCACCCAGGTGGTGGCCACCATGAAGGACATTCACCAGCGCAGCGCCCGCATTGCCGACATCATCGGCGTGATCGACGGCATTGCCTTCCAGACCAATATCCTGGCGCTGAACGCCGCGGTGGAAGCCGCGCGGGCTGGGGAACAGGGCCGCGGCTTTGCCGTGGTGGCCAGCGAGGTGCGCAGTCTGGCCCAGCGCAGCGCCGAGGCGGCCAAGGAGATCAAGAGCCTGATCACCGCCAGCGTGGAGCGGGTGGAAGAAGGCAGCAGCCTGGTGGACCAGGCGGGTCACACCATGGAACAGGTGGTGCAGGCGATCGGCAAGGTCAACGAAATCATGCAGCAGATCAGCACGGCCAACCGCGAGCAGAGCCAGGGTGTGGACCAGATCAACGAGGTGGTCACGCACCTGGACCAAGGCACACAGCAAAACGCCGCGCTGGTCGAGGAAATGGCTGCCGCCGCGGGGAGCCTGAATACGCAGGCGCGCGAGCTGCTCGACACGGTGGAGCAGTTCCGGCTGCCACCTCACGCCAAAGCGGCCGCCGCGCCGCAGACGCGCCCTCAGCGCCGCCTGATCGCGACCTGATACCAAAGGCCCGGCGGCGCGCGCGGGGGCCATAGAGGGCACACGCGCGCATACCGGGCGCTGTGTGCCACAAGGCGCGCGCAGGTCGGCACAGCATGGTCGGCCCCAGCGCCCTGCGCGCTTGGCAGGCCTGTGGGCGTCCGCATGGTCAAGCGGTCGGGCTTTGACACAATGCGCGCCATGGTCAGCACTCCCCCGCCTCTTCGCTACTGGCTCATGAAGTCCGAGCCCGACGAATGTTCGATCGACGATGCCCTGGCGGCGCCGAACGCCACCGTGGCCTGGACCGGCGTGCGCAACTACCAGGCCCGCAACTTCATGCGGGACGAGATGCAGATTGGCGACGGCGTTTTGTTCTACCACTCGAGCTGCCCGCAGCCCGGCATTGCTGGCATCGCGCGCGTGGCCTCCGGGGTGCGCCCGGACCCCACGCAGTTCGACCCCGACTCCCCCTACCACGACCCCAAGTCAGCACCCGGCCAGCCCAGGTGGTGTCTGCTGGATGTGCAGGCGCTGCGCAAAACCCGGCTGATGGGGCTGGACGAACTGCGCCGCACGCCCGCCCTGGCCCACATGCGCATCCTGCAGCGGGGCAACCGGCTGTCGATCACGCCGGTGGACGCGGCCGAATGGGCGGCCGTGCTGCAACTGGCCGATCAGCCCGGCTGACGGCCGATTGCCCGCTTCGGGCCGCTGATCGCGGGCCAACGCTTGATACACGGGGCTTTGCCGGCGCCCCTCGCAATGCGCAGGCCTTTGGCGCAGCCGCACCCGCTGCGCTGCGTTGCACTGCCAAAGGGTCACCCCACACAGCGCATTTGGCGCGAACGGCTTGATGGTTGGCGTTTTTGGCTTGATCTGCTCGCGTGCCACGGCCTAGCATGGCCGTCAGCCCCCCCGCAGAGGGGTTCTGCCATCCTGGCCTGACTGGAGACACACCCATGCCATCCCCTTCTTGCCTGGCGGACGCACGCCGTTTGCCGCCTTCCGACTCTTTGCCTGCGCTGCGCCGTGGCCCTGCCCTGACCTTGATGGCCAGCGTGCTCGGTCTGGGCTTGCTGGCCGGCTGTGCCAGCCCACCCACCAGCGGGACGCGGGCCCAGGTGACGATTGAGCGCACCACGCACGGCGTGGCACACGTCACGGCTCAAGACATGGAATCGCTGGCCTACGGCGTGGCCTATGCCTACGCGCAGGACAACGTGTGCATGGTGGCCGACCTGCTGGTCACGGCGCGCGGCATGCGCAGCGCCACTTTCGGGCCGCGCACCATCGGCCTGCTGGGCCGGCGCTACCTGCCCAACGAGCAGATCGACCTCTTCATGGCCGCCCACATGGACGATGCGGCCCTGGAGCGCCAGTGGAGCAAGGCCAGCGCCGAGGCGCAGACCATGCTGCGTGGCTACGTGGCGGGCTACAACCGCTACCTGGCCGACCGCAAGGGCCAGCTGCCCGCAGCCTGCGCGGGCAAAGACTGGGTGCAGCCCATGACACTGCCGGAATACCGCCGCCTGGCCGAAATCACGGCCGTGCAGGCCGGCATCGCCGCGCTGGCCGATGGCATGGTGGGCGCGCGCCCGCCCGCCCCGGGCACCGCCCAGGGGGCGCTAGAGGCTCCTGCAGTCGACCTGGCCGACGCGGCCGACGCCCTGCGCGAGGCTGGAGTGCTGGATTCGCCGCTGGGCTCCAACGCCTGGGCCTTTGGCAAAGACACCACGGCCAACGGCAGCGGCATGCTGCTGGGCAACCCGCACTTCCCCTGGAGCGGCCCGAACCGCTTCTACCAACTGCACCTGCGCGTGCCCGGGCAGCTGGACGTGATGGGCGCGGGCCTGGGCATCTACCCTGTGGTGTCCATCGGCTTCAACCGCGACGTGGCCTGGTCGCACACGGTCTCGACCGGCAAGCGCTTCACGCTGTACGAGCTGGCACTGGTGCCCGGCGATCCGCTGAGCTACCTGGTGGACGGCCAGCCGGAAAAAATGACCGCCCGCACGGTGCGCGTGCCCGTGCGGGGTGACGACAGCCGCCTGCAGCAGCGCGAGCACACGGTCTACAGCACCCGCTGGGGCCCGGTGGTGGTGGTGCCGCGTGCAGGCCTGACCTGGAACGCCCGCACCGCCTACGCCCTGCGCGACGCCAACGCTGGCAACACCCGCACGGTAGACGCCGCGCTGGCCCTGGCCCGCGCCCGCAATGTGGAGGAACTGCACCGCGCCCACGCAGGGCTGGGCCTGCCCTGGGTCAACACCCTGGGGGCCGACCGCAGCGGCCGCGTGCTCTACACCGACACCAGCGTGGTGCCCGACGTGGACGCCGCCCAGCTGGAACGCTGCGCCCCCAGCGCCCCAGCCGCTGCTCTGCGCCGCGCCGCGGGCCTGGTGGTGCTCAACGGCGCGCGGGCCGACTGCGCGTGGCGGCAAGACAGCGCCTCGCCCGTGCCGGGGCTGATTCCGCAGCAGCGCATGCCTGTGGCCGTGCGCACCGACTGGGTGCACAACAGCAACGACAGTTTCTTCTACACCCACCCGGCGCAGACGTTCGAGGGCATCTCACCCCTGGTGGGCGACGCCGCCCTGACCCGGCCCCGCACCCGCGCCGGCCTGGCCGAAATTCCGGAGATGCTGGCGCGCGGCAAGGTCACGCTGTCGGGCATGCAAGACCAGCTCTACCAGAACCGCAACTTCATGGCCCAGGTGGTGGTACCCGACCTGCTGGCGGCCTGCGCCAACGCCCCCACGGCCGAGGCCCGCGACGCCTGCGCCGCCCTGCGCGGCTGGGACCTCCGCAACAACGTCGAATCCCGCGGGGCCCACCTGTTCCGCGAGTTCTGGCGCACGGCGCGCAATATTCCGGGCGTACACCGCATTCCGTTCGATCCGAAGCAACCGGTGGCGACGCCAGCCGGCTTGAAGATGGACGATGCCGCCACAGCCACCAAGGTGTGGGAATCGCTGACCAACGCCGTCAAGGCGGTGCGCGCGGCCGGCTTTGCGCTGGACGCCCCGCTGGGCAGCGTGCAGCGGCCCGAGATCACCGAGGAGGCCATTGCGCTGCATGGCGGCGATGAGTTCGAGGGCGTGCTCAACAACATCGGGCGGCAGGAAGCCGCGCCCATCAACGCCCGCGGCCTGCGCATCGACTACGGCACGAGCTATGTGCAGACGGTGACCTTTGACGCGCGCGGCCCCGTGGCGCAGGCGCTGCTGACCTACGGCCAGTCCACCGACCCAGCCTCGCCGCACGCGAACGACCAGATGCGCCTGTTCTCGCGCAAGCAGTGGCCCACCCTGCCCTTCCACGCCGAAGACGTTGCGCGCGAGCGCATCGGCCAGCCGCTGACGCTGGTGCGGCCTTAAGCTGGCTGCGAGCCCGGAGATGTCCGGGCTTTGCACCACTTTTCCCATCAAAATGGCTGCTCGTGCTTAGAAATCAAGCACGAGCAGCTATGTTTTTGATAGCATCTGCCAGCAATCGGCTGCGGCACCTTCACTGCGACAGCAGTTGGACCCGCTCGCGCCACACATGGCGCACAAAGGGGTCGGCCACGGCGTACACGCCATGCCCGGGCCGCACCACCAGGTTGGCGCTGATGAGCTTTTCGGCCAGCTTCTGCACCTGCGACGCGCTCACCGGAGCACCGATGCGCGCGGCGTAGCGCGCCAGCGCTTCTTCGCCAAACAGCCCCGACACACCACCCTCCTCTGCCTGGGCAATGTGGTCGAACACCGCCTGGCCCAGCACACCCAGGTCTTCGATGGCACGCAGTTCCACATCGGCCGCGGCCGAGGCCAGCGTGGCGCAGATGATGGCAAAGGCCGCATCGGCCGGGGCCGGAGCGCTTTGCAGTTGCACCAGCGCGCGCAGCAGTTCCTCGGGCCGGTGGCCCAGGGCCTGAAAGCCCGCCCAGGCGGCGTCGGCCGACGGCAGCACCGCACCCGCCGTGCGGCCGATGCGCGCGAGCTGCCACTCCACAAAATCGCGCCCCAGCGGCGCGTAGGCTGTGGTCAGCGCCCCGGTGAAGGGCTGCGAATGGCGCGTGGCCATGTCGGTGATCAGCGACTTGTGCGAGCCGGTGCCCAGAAACAGAAAGTACCCGGGCGTGCCCGGGCGGGCGTTCACCGCATCGCGCGCGGCCTTGAGCGCGTGCAGCAGGCTGCTGCCGTCTTCGGTGCCCAGCGCCTGCTGCACTTCGTCCACGATCAGCACCACATCGCGCCCGGTGCGCGCCACCAGCTCGGAAAAAGCCTGCGCCAGCGTCACGCCCTGGGGCTGGCCCAGGTGCTCGACCTGAAACCCCAGACTCAGGCCCAACGCGCCCAGGTTCAGGCCCTTCAGACGCTGCAGCAGCCCAGAGCCCGGGGTTTGCAACTCGCGCAGCGTGGCCCGCACCGCATCCATCACCAGCGCCGCCGGGCTCTTGCTGCGGTCGGCCCACAGGTCCACATAGACCACCAGCGCACCGCGGGCTTCGAGCGCGGGCACCAAGTCTTGCCGCAAGAACGTGGTTTTGCCCATGCGGCGGATGCCCGAGAGCAGCACGCCAGAGCGCACATTCAGGTGCAGCGGTGACGGCTGCAGCAGCTGCTGCGCCATCTGCTCTGCGTACGCGGTGCGGTGGAACACATCGGCGGCCATGGGTACCTCTTTTTATCCAAACAAGATTAATTATCTCTCGCGGGTAAGCACGGGTAAACAGGCCTGCCTGCGCACAAGGCCCACCAGCGCCCGGCAGAGCGGCACAAAAAAGCCCGCGCGAGGCGGGCTTTTTGCACGGGGTGGGCGCGCGTGTTCAGGCGCGCGGCACCGGAGCGCCCGAATTGACGCACAGCGCCAGGTTCAGCGCCTTGATCGCGGTCTTGTAGTCCTCGCGCTCAATCACGAACTGCATGTTCACCTGGCGCAGCGTTTGCGACACGCAATTCACATTGACCTGCGCATCGGCCAGCGCCTGCGCGGCCTTGGCCAGCACGCCGGGAATGCCGATGTTCGAGCCGATGGTGCACACGATCGCGCTGGGCTTGACGGTGACCACCTGGTAGGCCTCTTGCAGCTCGGCCACCAGCTCAGGCGTAACCTGGTTGTCCCACACCAGGTGGGCGATCGAATTGGCGTTGGTGGCCTTGAGGATGTAGCTCACGTCGTGCTTGCAGAACACGTTCATCAGGCCCGCGTCGAAGCCCACCGTGCCCACCATGCTGGGGTCGTGGATCTCGATCAGCGTGACCTTGTCGGTGCCGGTCACGATTTCGACCCGCGCGCGCTCGCCCACGAAGTCTTTGGTGATCAGCGTGCCCGGGTGGTCGGGCTCGAAGGTGTTTTTCAGGCGGATCGGGATGCCCGCCAGTTCCATCGGCTTGGCGGCCTTGGGATGGATGGCCTCCATGCCCACGTCGGCCAGCTGGTCGGCCACGTCGTAATTGGTGGCGCCCACCACGATGGCGTTTTCCAGGCCCACCAGGTTGGGGTCGGCCGACGAGAGGTGGAATTCCTTGTGGATCACCGCCTCGGCCGGGCGCACTTCCACGGCGATCTTGCTGAACGTGACCTCGGAGTAGCCGCGGTCAAACTCGCGCATGATGCCTTCGATGCCCTTGGTGTAGCCCGTGGCCACCACCACCTTGTCGGTCAGCTCCAGCCCGCGGAAGCTCTGCGCGATGCGCTCGTCAATCGTCCAGGCCTCGTTGTCGTCAAAGCCGGCCAGGTCCATCAGCACGGCGTTCACGCCGTTGGCCTTGAGGATCTCGACCGAATTGAACGCGCTGTGCGATTCGCCGATGGACGCCAGCACTTCGCGCGCTGCCAGCAGCACATCCTTGCGGCTCAGGTAGCCGCTGGCCAGCACATGCTGCATGGCGCTCAGGTACTCGCGTGCCTGACCGATGCGCTGGTCGATGAAAGCATCGGCCACGGCCAGCGGCAGGCCCAGGTCGGCATACCCGGCGTTGAGCTTTTTCAGGCTCACAGCCAGCTGGTTCAGGGCCTCCTGGTAGCCCTTGCCTTCGGCAAACAGCGCGTAAATGCCACGCTCGCCGGTCTTTTTGTGCTCCAGCAACTGGTTCGTCACGCCCGAGTAGGCCGACACCACGTAGATGCGGCCGTTGATGCGCTGGGGGTCGTACAGCATGATGTGGCGCAGCACATCACCGAAGGCGGTCATGGAAGTGCCGCCGATCTTTTCGACAGAGACCTTGGAGTGTTGAACGTCTTGCATGAACTGGCTCAGGGGAGCGTGTAAGAGGGCCGGGCGGGTCTGCCGCCACGGCGTAGCGCGGCGACAAACCCGCTATTTTCCAACACTTTCGATGCGAGGCTGTGCCGCAGCGGCCGCAGGTCTGTCGCTCGCAGTGCCCTTGGGTGTGAAGCCAGCCGCATGGGCGGCCGGGGCGAGCGGCTGCGGAACGAGCGCCCCTCGCGTCACCGCCACTCGCCGCCAGCGGCCTGGCCGACGCTGCTCCAGCGGAGCTTGCGCAAGCGCTGTCTGCGCTGCGCAAGACCGCGGTAGCCTGGGTCAGCGGGTGATGCCCAGCCAGGCAGCAGTGGACGGCACATACCCCAGACTCCGGCGCGCCTTCACGGCACCGGTGCTGCTGTCCAGCACGACCAACTGGCGGGCCACCGGATCGGTCAGGTACAGCTCATTCACGGCGCCATTGGTCACCAGCGTGGGCCACGGGGCCGCGCTGGGCATGGCAGGAATCGCACCGGCAATCCGCGCGAGCGGCGCCCACCCGCCGTTCTGGCGCTGCGTCACCACCAGGGTGCCCTGGTCGTCCAGCACAAAGAAGCGCTGACCGCTGCGATCAAATGCATGGGCGCGACGCTGGCGTCCCGTCTCCCATCCCTGCAGTACCAAGTCGGTCACGCTGGCACGTTCGGCGTCCACGGCGTAGAACCGGGTCGTGACCGGGGCGGGCGCAGTGCCCTCGGTCGCGACCCCGATGAAATGACCGGGCAAACTGGCATGGCCTGCAATCGTGCCCACCCGCAGGCGGGTGGTGAGCTTGCGGCCATCGTCCACCGCGTTGGCGGCGGTGTGGCGCACGAGCAGCATGCCGTCCAGGCATCCCGTGACGGTGTAGGCACCGCTGCTGAAGCTGCCATGCATGCCATCGCACCGGGTGGCCACTTGGCGCGAGAAGCTGTAGCCGCTGCCATTGCGCAGGTGCAGGTTAAGGTGGGTGGGCAAGGTGTCCGGGGCATCCGCGGCCCGGCTGACCAGCAGCAATTTGTCATCCAGAGGATCGGCCAAGCCGTGGATCGGGACATTCAGATCGGTGCTGGCCACCAGGCTGGCCCGCGCGATCGACGCATCGGTGAACAGACGCACCCCTGCGTTTTGCACCGGCGACGCCGTCGCATTGCCGTCCATGAAAAAGGCGGCCTGCTTGCCCGCCTGCACGTCATAGTGGGTGGGCCGTGGGCCGGTGATCTTCCAGGCAACCGAGCGACTGGCCTGTTTGTAGTCGTGCAGATGGTCGCCGTGGTCTTCTTGCCAGATGCCGCCGTCGATGATCTGAACCTGGTCCTGCAAGCGCTGCACCGCCAGGGCGTAACGGCCGCTCGGGCTCGCGTACACCGCCGATGGCTCATTGTCGAGCGTGTAGCTGGCCTCCACAGCAGCGGACGCACTGTCCAGGTCGTGCAGTCGCAAGGTCTTGCTCCCCTGCTCGGCCATGGCCAGGCGGCCCGCCGTGGCGATGCTCACCGAGTCATGCGCGCCGTCCGGGCCGCTGGACCCCCCACCACAGGCGGCCAGCAAGGCCGTGGCCAGCAAAGAGAGCGCCCAGCGGCGCGACTGCACAGAGATCTTCATGAACGGGGTCCTCAGGAATGGAAGGGATAACGGTGGGCGCGTCAGCGTCCCAATGGTCGGGTCTGTGCCCTCATGCCCCGCAGGGGCCGAAGCGGCTTGCGCCGCTTCGAGTGCACTTGGACTCTGGGCGCTGGCACTGCACACAGGCCCGAGCCGCGGCCGGAAGGGGGGCATCGGCAGGCAGGTGTGCTGCAGAGGGACGAGCAGGCACCGCCGCTAATGATAATGCATTCTCATTATCGTTAGCAACGAGGTGTGGTCCACAAGGTCATGCGTGCGCTGGCTACACTGCCCCCATGGAATCCACGCAGCGTTCTACCCGGCAGCGCACCGCCATCCGCACCACTGTTGAACAAGCGGGCCGCCCCTTGCTGGCCCCAGAGATTCTGGAGCGCGCTCAAGCAGAAGTGCCGGGTCTGTCACTCGCCACCGTCTATCGCAACCTGAAGAGCCTGGTCGAAGCCGGTGAGTTGCAGGTCGTGCAATTGCCCGGAGAAAACCCGCGCTACGAAATGCGCCACGGCCACCACCACCACTTCCTGTGTCGCCATTGCCAGCGCGTGTTCGACATCGACGCGTGCCCGGGCAATCTTGCCCGCTTGGTGCCGCAAGGCTTCAGCCTGGAAGACCACGAGCTCACGCTGTACGGCCGCTGCCCGGACTGCCAGAACGTCGGGCGCTGACAGCCCGCCCGCCGCGCGGGCGTGCGTATCCCCTGATCCACCGCAGCGGGCCGTCCACACCGCTCCTACCGCCAGATAGAACGACAGCGCACACGCGCCCAAGAAAAAACCGCGCAGTCCTGACAGGATCTGCGCGGCCAGCTACTGAATCAGTAGCAACCCAAGAGCGATCTCAGGTTATTTCTTCTGCGGCGGCACATCCGTGCAACTGCCGTGCGCAATCTCCGCAGCCATGCCGATACTCTCGCCCAGCGTGGGGTGCGGGTGGATGGTCTTGCCGATGTCCACGGCGTCGGCACCCATCTCAATCGCCAGAGCGATCTCGCCAATCATGTCGCCCGCATGGGTGCCTACGATGCCGCCGCCCAGGATCTTGCCGTGGCCGTGGGCCTCGGGGGAATCGTCGAACAGCAGCTTGGTGTAGCCCTCGTCGCGGCCATTGGCAATGGCGCGGCCGGAGGCCGTCCAGGGGAACAGGCCCTTCTTGACCTTGATGCCCTGGGCCTTGGCCTGGTCTTCGGTCAGGCCCACCCAGGCCACTTCGGGGTCGGTATAGGCCACGGATGGGATCACGCGGGCGTTGAAGGCGGCGGATGCCAGTTCCTTGTTGCCCTGCAGTTCACCGGCAATGACTTCGGCCGCCACGTGCGCCTCATGCACCGCCTTGTGCGCCAGCATGGGCTGGCCCACGATGTCGCCGATGGCGAAGATGTGCGGCACGTTGGTGCGCATCTGGATGTCGACGTTGATGAAGCCACGGTCCGTGACGGCCACGCCGGCTTTCTCGGCGGCAATCTTCTTGCCGTTGGGCGTGCGGCCCACGGCCTGAAGGACCAGGTCGTACACCTGGGGCGCGGGGGCGGTGCCGCCCTCTTCCGCCGCGGCAAAGGTCACTTCGATGCCTTCGGGCAAGGCGCGTGCGGACACGGTCTTGGTCTTGAGCATGATGTTGTCGAAGCGGTGGGCGTTCATCTTCTGCCACACCTTCACCAGGTCGCGGTCTGCGCCCTGCATCAGGCCGTCCATCATCTCCACCACATCCAGTCGTGCGCCCAGCGTGCTGTAGACGGTGCCCATTTCCAGGCCGATGATGCCGCCGCCCAGAATCAGCATGCGCTTGGGCACTTCCTTGAGCGCCAGCGCGCCGGTGGAGTCCACGACGCGCGGGTCGTCGGGCATGAACGGCAGGCGCACGGCCTGGCTGCCCGCGGCGATGATGGCTTTCTTGAAGGCGATGACCTTCTTGGTGCCCGTCTTGTCCTGGCCTGTGCCGGTGGTTTCTTCCACTTCGAGGTGGTTGGCCCCGACGAAAGCGCCGTAGCCGCGCACGGTGGTCACCTTGCGCATCTTGGCCATGGCCGCCAGGCCGCCGGTGAGCTTGCCGATCACCTTCTCTTTGTGGCCGCGCAGCGTGTCGACATTGACCTTGGGCGCGCCAAAGTCGATGCCTGCAGCGGACAGGTGCGAGACCTCGTCCATCACCGCGGCCACGTGCAGCAGTGCCTTGGAGGGAATGCAGCCCACGTTCAGGCACACGCCGCCCAGGGTGGCGTAGCGCTCGACGAGGACGACCTTCAGGCCCAGGTCGGCTGCGCGGAACGCGGCCGAGTAACCGCCAGGACCACCGCCCAGCACGAGCACATCGCACTCCAGATCGGCCGCTCCGCCAAAGCTGGATGCTTCTATTTTGATAGCGGCTTGTGCTTGAATTTGCTGGGCTGGAGCTTGATTTGGCACAGGTGCAGAAGCCGGTGCCGCCGGAGCGGGCGCAGCGGCAGCGCCGGCCACTTCCAGTGTCAGCACCACCGTGCCTTCGGCGACCTTGTCGCCCAGCTTCACTTTCAGCTCTTGGACCACGCCCGCGTGGCTGGACGGGATCTCCATGGAGGCCTTGTCAGACTCCACGGTGATCAGGCTCTGCTCGGCCTTGATGGTGTCGCCGGGCTTGACCAGCACTTCGATCACGCCGACTTCGGCGAAGTCGCCAATGTCGGGCACTTTGATGTCGATGATTGCCATGTGTGGTGCCCTCGCGTTACATCACGATGCGGCGGAAGTCCGCCAGCAGCGAGGCAAAGTACACGTTGAAGCGTGCGGCAGCGGCACCGTCGATCACGCGGTGGTCCCAGCTGAGCGACAGCGGCAGCATCAGGCGCGGCGCGAACTGCTTGCCGTCCCACTTGGGCTCCAGGCTGCTCTTGCACACGCCCATGATGGCAACTTCAGGCGCGTTGATGATGGGCGTGAAGTAACGGCCACCAATGCCACCCAGCGAGCTGATGGAGAAGCAGCCGCCGGTCATGTCGGCAGGGCCGAGCTTGCCGTCGCGCGCCTTCTTGGCCAGCTCGGCCATTTCCTGGCTGATCTGCACGATGCCCTTTTGGTCAGCGTCCTTGATGACGGGCACCACAAGCCCGTTGGGCGTGTCGGCCGCAAAGCCGATGTGGTAGTAGTTCTTCATCACCAGCTGGTCGCCGTCGAGCGAGCTGTTGAACTCCGGGAACTTCTTGAGCGCGGCCACGGCGGCCTTGATCATGAAGGCCAGCATGGTGACCTTGACGCCGCTCTTCTCGTTCTCTTTGTTGAACTGCACGCGGAAGGCTTCCAGGTCGGTGATGTCCGCGTCGTCGTGGTTGGTGACGTGCGGGATGACGACCCAGTTGCGGTGCAGGTTGGCACCGCTGATCTTCTTGATGCGGGAGAGGTCCTTGCGCTCGACAGGGCCGAACTTGGCAAAGTCCACCTTGGGCCAGGGCAACAGGTCCAGGCCCACGCCAGAGCCACCGGATGCCGCAGCAGGAGCCTTGGCCGCCTGGGCCTTGGTCTGCACCGCGCCGGTCATCACCTGCTTGGTGAAGGCCTGCACGTCTTCGGCCGTGATGCGGCCTTTGAGGCCGGAGCCCTTGACTTCTTCCAGCGGCACGCCCAGCTCGCGGGCGAACTTGCGCACCGAGGGGCTGGCGTGTGGCAGGCCCACAGGGGCACCGCCCGGGGTGTGGGCAGGCGCGGCAGCCAAGGCCACAGCGGCGGTGGGGGCCGCAGCCGCCACGGCAGGTGCAGCAGAAGCCACAGGAGCGGCCACGGGTGCTGCCACAGGGGCTGGTGCAGCGGCTGCGGGAGCTGCAGGCGCGGCAGAAGCCACTGCACCTTCCAGCACCGCCACCAGGTCACCGATGTTGACGGTGTCGCCCAGCTTGACCTTCAGCTCCTTGAGCACGCCTGCGGCGGGCGACGGAATCTCCATCGAGGCCTTGTCGGACTCCACGGTAAACAGCGACTGCTCAATTTTGATCGTGTCGCCAGGCTTGACCAGCAGTTCGATCACCGCCACATCCTTGAAGTCGCCGATGTCGGGCACGCGCACTTCAATAGAGCCTGTGGCCGTGGCGGGTGCAGCCGCCACCGGAGCGGCTGCCGCGGGCGCTGCCGCCGGGGCAGCGGCCACGGCCGGGGCTGGTGCGGCAGCAGGGGCTGCGGCTGCGGCGGCGCCTGCAGCCTCGATCACGGCGATGACCGAACCCTCCTTGACCTTGTCGCCCAGCGCGACTTTCAGTTCCTTGATCACGCCCGCATGGCTGGATGGAATCTCCATGGAGGCCTTGTCGGACTCCACGGTGATCAGGCTCTGCTCGGCCTTGACGGTGTCACCCACCTTGACGAGCAGCTCGATCACGCCGACTTCGTCGAAATCCCCGATGTCCGGGACTTTGATGTCTACCAGTGCCATTCTTGTCTCCGGTTCGTTTTAAGCGTACAGGGGGTTGGTCTTGTCGGCGTTGATGCCGTACTTGGCGATCGCCTCGGCCACCTTGGCCACGGGCACCACACCGTCGTCGGCCAGGGCACGCAGGGCGGCCACCACGATGTAGTGGCGGTTCACCTCGAAGTGCTCGCGCAGCTTGCTGCGGAAGTCGCTGCGGCCAAAGCCGTCGGTGCCCAGCACGCGGTAGCTGCGGCCCTGAGGGATGAACGGGCGGATCTGCTCGGCGTACGCCTTCATGTAGTCGGTCGAGGCCACCACGGGGCCGCTGCGGGTTGCCAGTTGCTGCGTCACGAACGGCACGCGCGGGGTCTCCAGCGGGTGCAGCAGGTTCCAGCGATCGGCGTCCTGGCCTTCACGCGTCAGCTCGTTGAAGCTCGGGCAGCTCCACACATCGGCCTGCACACCCCAGTCGGCAGCCAACAGGGTCTGGGCTTCCAGCGACTCGCGCAGGATGGTGCCCGAGCCCAGCAGCTGCACGCGCTTGTCGCCTTCAGCGCCCGGCTTGCAGAGGTACATGCCCTTGATGATCTGCTCTTCGGTGCCCGGGGTCAGGCCGGGCATGGCGTAGTTCTCGTTGAGCAGGGTGATGTAGTAGAAGACGTTTTCTTGCCGCTCGACCATGCGCTTCAAGCCGTGGTGCATGATCACCGCAACTTCGTGTGCGAAGGTCGGGTCGTAGCTGATGCAGTTGGGGATGGTGTTCGCCAGGATGTGGCTGTGGCCGTCTTCGTGCTGCAGGCCTTCGCCATTGAGCGTCGTACGGCCCGAAGTGCCGCCCAGCAGGAAGCCGCGCGCCTGCATGTCACCCGCAGCCCAGGCCAGATCGCCAATGCGCTGGAAGCCGAACATCGAGTAGTACACGTAGAACGGGATCATGATCCGGTTGTTCGTGCTGTAGCTGGTGGCGGCGGCAATCCAGCTGGCCATGCCGCCAGCCTCGTTGATGCCTTCCTGCAGGATCTGGCCGGCCTTGTCTTCCTTGTAGTACATCACCTGGTCCTTGTCGACCGGGGTGTACTGCTGGCCCAGGGGGTTGTAGATGCCGATCTGGCGGAACAGGCCTTCCATACCGAAAGTGCGGGCCTCGTCCACCAGGATGGGCACCACGCGCGGGCCCAGCGCCTGGTCACGCAAAAGCTGCGTGAGGAATCGCACATAGGCCTGCGTGGTCGAGATCTCGCGGCCCTCGGCCGTCGGGTCGAGCACGGCCTTGAAGGTCTCGAGCGCCGGTACGGTGAAGCTCTCTTCGGCCTTGGGGCGGCGCTTGGGCAGGTAGCCGCCCAGGGCCTTGCGGCGCTCGTGCAGGTACTTCATCTCCGGCGTGTCGTCGGCTGGTTTGTAGTACGGAATCTCGGCCAGCTTGCTGTCGGGGATCGGGATGTTGAAGCGGTCGCGGATGTACTTGATGTCCTCGTCCGACAGCTTCTTGGTCTGGTGCACGGTGTTCTTGCCCTCACCGGCCTTGCCCATGCCGTAACCCTTCACCGTCTTGACCAGCAGCACCGTGGGCTGGCCCTGGTGCGAATTGGCGGCGTGGAAGGCGGCGTACACCTTGGTGGGCTCGTGCCCGCCGCGGCGCAGCTCGAAAATCTCGTCGTCCGTCATGTGCTCGACGAGCTTGGCGGTCTCGGGGTACTTGCCGAAGAAGTGCTTGCGGATGTAGGCCCCGTCCATGGCCTTCATGGTCTGGTAGTCGCCGTCCAGCGTCTCCATCATCAGTTGCTTGAGCTTGCCGGTCTTGTCGCGGCGCAACAGCTCGTCCCAGCCAGCGCCCCACAGCAGCTTGATCACGTTCCAGCCCGCACCGCGGAACTCGCCTTCCAGCTCCTGCACGATCTTGCCGTTGCCGCGCACCGGGCCGTCCAGGCGCTGCAGGTTGCAGTTGATGACGAACACGAGGTTGTCGAGGTTCTCGCGCGCGGCCAGGCCGATGGCGCCCAGCGATTCGGGCTCGTCCATTTCACCGTCGCCGCAGAACACCCAGACCTTGCGCTTGGCCGTATCGGCAATGCCGCGGGCGTGCAGGTACTTGAGGAAGCGCGCCTGGTAGATGGCCATCAGCGGGCCCAGGCCCATCGACACCGTGGGGAACTGCCAGAACTCGGGCATGAGCTTGGGGTGCGGATAGCTCGACAGGCCCTTGCCATCCACTTCCTGGCGGAAGCTGTCGAGTTGCTCTTCCGTCAGGCGGCCTTCCAGGTAGGCGCGGGCATAAATGCCGGGTGCGCTGTGGCCCTGGATATAGAGCAGGTCACCGCCGTGCTCTTCGCTGGCCGCGTGCCAGAAGTGGTTGAAGCCTGCGCCAAACATGCTGGCCACCGACGCGAAAGAGCCGATATGGCCCCCCAGGTCACCTCCGTCCGCCGGGTTCAGGCGGTTGGCCCGTACCACCATGGCCATGGCATTCCAGCGCATGTAGGCGCGCAGGCGCTTTTCAATCTGGATGTTGCCGGGGCAATGGGCCTCCTGCTCGGGCTCGATGGTGTTCACATAGCCGGTGTTGGCCGAGAACGGCATGTCGATGCTGTTCTGGCGCGCGTGTTCGAGCAGGTTTTCAAGCAACTGGTGCGCCCGCTCAGGCCCTTCGGCCTCGATGACGGCGGTCAGGGCGTCCAGCCATTCACGCGTTTCCTGTGCATCCAGATCGTAGAGCGAGGAAGCGCCGAGGCCGGCCTTGGGGTCGGGTTGAGCGGACATGCAAGGTCTCCTTGGTTGATAGCGATGGTTATCGGTTGCTGGGGAGTGTCGCACAAACCTTGGCGTATTCCAAATTGCGCCAACACGTTTCATATAGCGATAATTTGCTGCGCTTGCACATGAATGAATTGCCAGCGGCTGCAGCGTCGGGTGGCTCCCCTACACTCGGCACCATGGATCCGACCCCTTCTGCGTCCACCGCCACGGGCCTTGCCGTGGACGCTCCGGCCCGCTGGTGGCGCACCTGGTGGCGCAGTCTTTCGCCGACCCGACAAGACCGTTTTGCGGCGCTGGCGCCGCTGGCCGCCGTGCTCATGTTCCTCGCAGCCATCGTGGCGGCGTTCTGGTATTTGCGCGCGGAGGAAGCCGAGCGGGAGCAGGAAGCCCTCAGGCGCGATGTGGAATACGCGCAGCAGCGCGTGCGCCTGCGGCTGCTGGAGCGGCAGGAGCAGATCATGCGGATCGCCCGCGACCTGTCTAACCAGGAGCTGGAGCGCAGCGAGTTCGTGAGCCGCGCCGAAACCCTGATCAGCCAGTACCCCGAGCTGCAGGCCATCACCTGGATCGACGAGCGCCGCCGCATCCGCGCCAGCCATGCGGCCCCGACGCTGTCGAGCAGCGAACTGCGCATTGCGGGCGAGGTGCTCAAGCCCGGCGACACCGCCGACGCTTACGGCCTGGCGCGAGATCTGCAGCAGCCCGTGTACACCCAGCCTACCCTTGCGGCCGGCGAGAACCCTCCGCTTTTGCAACTGCAGGTGCCGCTGAACAACCAGGGCAAGTTCAGCGGCGTGGTGCTCAGCGAATACTCGGTGGACAGCCTGTTGCGCTACGGCACACCCACCGAGGTGCTGGCCCGTTACGCCGTCACCCTGGTGGACGGGCGCGGCCAGGTGCTGGCCGGATCGCCGCTGCCGCCGCGCAATGCCGCCGCGACCTTGTGGCCCTGGAGCGCGCGCGCCAACGAGTATGAGATCCCGGTATCGCCCGTCGGCAACGGGCTGGTCTTAAGGGCTCAGGCCTACAAGACCTCGCTGGGCGTGGTCGGCAGTGGTTTCTTCTGGCTGGTGGGCACCCTCAGTGCGATGACCGCCTGGATGCTGATTGCGACCTGGCGGCACACCCGGCGGCGCCTGCAGGCGCAGCAGGCGCTGGTGGCCGAGACCAACTTCCGCCGGGCCATGGAAAACTCCATCCTCACCGGCATGCGTGCGCTCGACCTCGAAGGCCGCATCACCTACGTGAACGCCGCGTTCTGCCAGATGACCGGCTGGAGCGAACTCGAACTTGTGGGTTTGAAGGCCCCCTTCCCGTACTGGCCCGAATCCGACCACGAAGCCCTGCATGCCAAGCTGCGCGACGAGCTCAGCGGCAAGACCATCCACGGCGGCTTCCAGGTGCGCGTCAAGCGCAAGAACGGCACCATGTTCGATGCGCGGCTGTATGTGTCGCCGCTGATCGATGCGCACGGGCAGCAGACCGGCTGGATGACCTCGATGACCGACATCACCGAGCCCAACCGCATCCGCGAACAGCTCAGCGCTTCGCATGAGCGCTTCACCATCGTGCTCGAATCGCTGGACGCCTCCGTGTCGGTGGCACCGCTGGGCAGCGAGGAGCTGTTGTTCGCCAACAAGCTGTACCGGCAATGGTTCGGCTCGCAAACGCAGGGGCACTTGCAACTGGTGGCCCAGGCCGGCGTGGTGCCGGTGGCCGGCACCGCCGCGGGCATGGACGACGAGGACGGCCTCATGGGCCTCCCAACCGACCCGCTGACGAGCGCACGCTCCGAAAACGCCGAGATCTTTCTACCCGACCTGGGCAAGTGGCTGGAAGTGCGCTCGCGCTACCTCAACTGGGTAGACGGCCGTCTGGCGCAGATGGTGATTGCCACCGACATCACCCCGCGGCGGCTGGCCGAAGAGCAGGCGGCCCGCCAGGCCGAGCGCGCGCAGTCGGTCAGCCGCCTGATCACCATGGGTGAGATGGCGTCCAGCGTCGCGCACGAACTCAACCAGCCGCTCACGGCCATCAGCAACTACTGCAGCGGCATGATCTCGCGCATCCAGAGCGGCCAGATCACCGAAGAGGCCTTGCTGGCTGCGCTGCAAAAAACCTCGCACCAGGCACAGCGGGCCGGGCAGATCATCCAGCGGATCCGCGCGTTCGTGAAGAAAAGCGAACCCAATCGCACCTTGGCCGATGTGACCTCCATGGTCAATGAGGCGGTGGAACTCGCGGATATCGAGCTGCGGCGGCGCAACGTACGGCTTACACACTACGTGGCCGCACGGCTGCCGCCGGTGATGGCCGACACCATCCTGATCGAGCAGGTGCTCGTGAACCTCATGAAGAACGCGGCCGAGTCGATCGACCACGCCAACCGCCCTGCGTCGGCCCGCAGCGTCGAGCTGCGCGTGGTGCCCAGAACGCTCGAAGAGCGGCAGGTGGTCGAGTTTGCGGTCCAGGACACGGGCAAAGGACTGGCACCCGAAGTACTGGAGCGCCTGTTTGAAGCCTTCTTCTCGACCAAGTCCGAAGGCATGGGCATGGGCCTGAACCTGTGCCGCAGCATCGTCGAGTCGCACCAGGGCAGGATGCAGGCGGAGAACCTCTACAATGGATCGGAGGTGGTCGGCTGCCGCTTCTCCTTCTGGCTCCCGCTGGCCAAGCCTCACGACGACACTACCAATTCTGTAGCAAACGAGCAAAACCCGAGGGTAAGTGCATGAGCTTGATTCCGAAAAAAGGCACCGTGTACGTCGTGGACGACGACGAAGCCGTCCGCGATTCGCTGCAATGGTTGCTCGAAGGCAAGGACTACCGGGTCCGTTGTTTCGATTCGGCCGAGAACTTTCTTGCACGCTACGACCCGCGCGAAGTCGCCTGCCTGATCGTGGACATCCGCATGGGCGGCATGACCGGGCTGGAGCTGCAAGACCGCCTGATCGAGCGCAAGTCGCCCCTGCCCATCGTCTTCATCACCGGCCACGGCGACGTGCCCATGGCCGTGAACACCATGAAGAAGGGCGCGCTGGACTTCATCCAGAAGCCCTTCAACGAGGAAGAACTGGTGGGCCTGGTCGAGCGCATGCTCGACCGCGCCCGGGAAGCCTTCGCCGGCTACCAGCAGGCCGCCAGCCGCGACGCGCTGCTGTCCAAGCTCACGAGCCGCGAGGCCCAGGTGCTCGAACGCATCGTGGCCGGTCGCCTGAACAAGCAGATCGCCGACGACCTGGGCATCAGCATCAAGACGGTGGAGGCGCACCGCGCCAACATCATGGAAAAGCTCAACGCCAACACCGTGGCCGATCTGCTCAAGATTGCGCTTGGCCAAGCCGCCCCCAAGGCCTGACACTCCTATTTTGATAGCTGCTCGTGCTTGATTGCTAAGCACGAGCGCCCTATTGGACCCTGAATCTCCATGACTGCCCAACTGATCGACGGCAACGCCCTCTCGCGCCAACTGCGCACCGAAGTCGCCCAGCGCGCGGCCGCCCTCAAGGCCCGTGGCACCACACCCGGCCTGGCCGTGGTGCTGGTGGGCGACAACCCGGCCTCGCAGGTCTATGTGCGCAACAAGGTCAAGGCCTGCGAAGACAGCGGGCTGCATTCGGTGCTCGAACAATACGATGCAACGATGACCGAGGCCGAGTTGCTCGCGCGCGTCGAAGCGCTCAACCAGGACCCTTCCATCCACGGCATCCTGGTGCAACTGCCGCTGCCCGCCCACATCGACGCCCAGAAGGTGATCGAAGCCATCTCGCCCGCCAAGGATGTGGACGGCTTCCACATCGCCAGCGCCGGAGCGCTGATGACCGGCATGCCCGGCTTCTGGCCCTGCACGCCCTACGGCTGCATGAAGATGCTCGAATCCATCGGCTACGACCTGCGCGGCAAGCACGCGGTGGTGATCGGCCGCAGCAACATCGTGGGCAAGCCCATGGCGCTGATGCTGCTGCAAAAAGATGCCACCGTGACCGTCTGCCATTCGCGCACGGCCGACCTCAAGGCCCAGACGCTGCAGGCCGACGTGATCGTGGCCGCCGTGGGCAAGCGCAACGTGCTTACGGCCGATATGGTCAAGCCCGGAGCCGTGGTGCTGGACGTGGGCATGAACCGCAACGACGAAGGCAAGCTCTGCGGCGACGTGGACTTTGACGGCGTCAAGAACGTGGCTGGCTGGATCACGCCCGTGCCCGGAGGCGTGGGCCCAATGACCATCACCATGCTGCTGGTCAACACGCTCGAAGCCGCCGAACGCGCGGCGGGCTGAGCCCGGCACGCGCAGCCCCCACCTTGAACCCCGGCCCCCCGGCACCACCTGAACGCGCATGAGCAATCCCCTCCTCGACTTCACCGACCTCCCCCTGTTCGACCAGATCCGCGCCGAGCATGTTGCGCCCGCGGTGGATGCGCTGCTGCAGCAGGCCGAACAGGCGCTGGAGACGGTGACCGCGCCCGCGTTTGCGGCCGACTGGAGCGCCATGGCCGGCACGCTCGACGTGGCCACCGAACGCCTGGGCCGCGCCTGGGGCGCCGTGAGCCACCTCAACAGCGTGATGGACACGCCCGAGCTGCGCGCTGCCTACAACGCCGCCCTGCCCCGCGTGACGGAGTTCTGGACCCGCCTCGGGGCCGATGAACGCCTGTACGCCAAATACAAAGCCATGGACGCGAGCCGCCTGAACGCCGAGCAGCAGCAGGCCCTGCGCAACGCGATCCGCAACTTCGTGCTCAGCGGCGCCGAGCTGCAGGGTGCCGCCAAGGAGCGTTTTGCCCAAATCCAAGAGCGCCAGGCCGAGCTGAGCCAGAAGTTCAGCGAAAACGCGCTGGACGCGACCGACGCCTTCGCCTACTTCGCCAGCGCCGACGAGGTGGCCGGCATTCCGGCCGATGTGCTGCAGACCGCAGCGCAGGCCGCCGAGGCCGACGGCCGCACCGGGCAGTACAAGCTCACGCTCAAGATGCCCTGCTATCTGCCGGTGATGCAGTTTGCCGAGCGCAGCGACCTGCGTGAGAAGCTCTACCGCGCCTACGTAACCCGTGCTTCTGACCAGGCCCCGGCCGAAGCCGCGCAGTACGACAACACGGCGCTGATCCGTGAAATTCTGGCCCTGCGCCGCGAAGAAGCCCAACTGCTGGGCTACCCGAACTTCGGCGAGCTGTCGGTGGTGCCCAAAATGGCGGGCTCAGCCGGCGAGGTGGTGCGCTTCCTGCGCGACCTGTCCCGCCGCGCGCGCCCCTACGCCGAGCAGGACGTGGCCGACCTGCGCGCCTTTGCCAAAAGCCAGCTGGGCCTGGCAGAGCCTCAGGCCTGGGACTGGCCCTACATCGGTGAGAAGCTCAAGGAAGCGCGCTACGCCTTCAGCGAACAAGAGGTCAAGCAGTACTTCACCGCGCCCAAGGTACTGGCCGGGCTGTTCCAGATCATCGAAACCCTGTTCGAGGTGCAGATACGCCGCGATACCGCGCCCGTGTGGCACCCGGCGGTGGAGTTCTACCGCATCGAGCGCGGCGGCCAACTGGTCGGCCAGTTCTACCTGGACCAGCCCGCCCGCACGGGCAAGCGCGGCGGTGCCTGGATGGACGATGTGCGCGCCCGCTGGCTGCGCCCGGACACCAGCCGCCTGCAGACGCCGGTGGCCCACCTGGTCTGCAACTTTGCCGACGGTGTGGGCGGCAAGCCGCCGCTGCTCACGCACGACGATGTGATCACGCTGTTCCACGAGTTCGGACACGGCCTGCACCACATGCTCACGCAGGTGAACGAGCGCGACGTCTCGGGCATCAGCGGCGTTGAATGGGATGCGGTAGAACTGCCCAGCCAGTTCATGGAGAACTTCTGCTGGGAGTGGAGCGTGCTGCGCCATATGACGGCCCATGTGGACACCGGCGAGCCGCTGCCGCGCGCGCTGTTCGACAAGATGCTGGCGGCCAAGAACTACCAGGCCGGCATGCAGACGCTGCGCCAGATCGAATTTGCCTTGTTCGACATGCTCCTGCACACCGAACACGACCCGGCCGACGACTTCATGCCCGTGCTGCAGCGCGTGCGCGAAGAAGTGGCGGTGCTGCAGCCGCCGGCCTTCAGCCGCACGGCCCACACCTTCAGCCACATTTTTGCGGGTGGCTACGCGGCGGGCTACTACAGCTACAAGTGGGCCGAAGTGCTGAGCGCCGACGCCTACGCGGCCTTCGAAGAAGCCCAGGCCGGCAGCGACCAGCCGAGCGTGGAAACAGGTCGCCGTTATCGTCAGGCCATTCTGGAAGTCGGCGGCAGCCGCCCGGCCATGGAATCGTTCAAGGCCTTCCGAGGACGCGAGCCCCAGCTCGATGCGCTGCTGCGTCACCAGGGCATGGCCGGAACCGCTGCCTGACCCGTAGCTTGCTGGCCCGCCCGTACCTGTCGGAGAATGAAACCATGAAGAAGACCTCTCCCGTGCTGCTGTCGCTCGTGCTGTCGGGCCTGTCGCTGTGTTCCGTGGCCGTGCAGGCCCAGGGCGTGTACCGCATCGTGGGCCCGGACGGCAAAGTCACCTTCTCGGACCGACCGCCCGCCGACACCGCCGCGCAGCCCGCGCGCGTGGCCACGCCCTCGGGGCCGTCGTCGGAGGCTTCGCTGCCCTTCGAGTTGCGCCAGGTGGCGTCGCGCTATCCTGTGACCATCTACATCGGCACCGACTGCGCACCCTGCACGGGCCTGCGCAACCTGCTCGTGTCCCGCGGCGTGCCGTTTTCCGAGCGCACGGTCACCAGCAACGAAGACATCGAGGCCCTGCAGCGCCTGAGCGGCAGCAACACCCTGCCCTTTGGCACCATCGGGGGGCAGCAGCTTTCGGGCTTTGCCGATGTCGAGTGGACGCGGTATCTCGACGCGGCCGGCTATCCCAAGCAATCGCAGTTGCCCGCCAACTACCGCCGCCCGGCCCCTGCGCCTCTGGTGGCGGCCAAACCGGTCGAGGCCGCCCCCAATGCCGCAGGCACGGCGCCGGCTGCCCGCCCGGCACCGCAGCGCCCGCAGCCTGCAGCGCCCACCGAAGGCCCGACGCCCAGCAACCCCGCAGGCATCCGCTTCTGACCCGGTGCCTGCCCGCAAGGGCAGTGCGCTGCTCCATCGTGCTGACCCCCGCAGCACGGCGTGGCCGCTTCCCGCCCGCCCGCGCATTCTGACCACGCACTGCGCCAGATCGGGCCGGGGCAATCCTCACGCATCAGCAATACCGCGCAACGCCACGCGCCAGCACTACTGACATGGCGCACGCCGCGGCGCGGGGACTGCGGCGGGGCCCATCGTCTCAGGAGTTCAGGGCAGCGCAGGCAGCCCCCTGGGTGGCAAGGCGGCAAATGCCTGCCAGCGCGTCAATACCGCAGCGTCTGCACGCCTTGCGCCGTACCCAGCAGGCACACCGACGCCTTTTGGTGGGCAAACACGCCTACGGTGACCACGCCGGGCCACTGGCTGACATCGGACTCAAAGGCGAGCGGATCGGTGATCTGCAGGCCCGTCACGTCCAGGATGTGCTGGCCGTTGTCCGTGACCAGGGGGGCGCCCTCGCGCATCCGCACGGTTGCCGTCCCTCCCAGAGCGGCGAAGCGGCGGGCAATCTGGGCAGCGGCCATGGGAATCACCTCGACCGGCAGCGGAAAACGGCCCAGCACGTCCACGCGCTTGCTCTCGTCGGCAATGCACACAAAGGTGCGTGCCAGGGCGGCCACGATCTTCTCGCGCGTGAGCGCCGCGCCACCGCCCTTGACCATGTGGCCGCGGCTGTCGATCTCGTCGGCACCATCGATGTAGACCGACAGGGCCTCGACCTCGTTCGCGTCGAACACCGGAATGCCCAGCGCGCGCAGGCGCTCGGTGCTGGCCACCGAGCTGGAGACCGCACCGCGGATCTGGTCCTTCATGCTGGCCAGCGCGTCGATGAACTTGTTGACCGTGGACCCGGTGCCGACACCGACGATTTCACCGGGCGTGACGTATTGCAGGGCGGCCTGGCCCACCAGGGTCTTGAGTTCGTCTTGGGTCAGCGTGGAAGGAGTGCTCATCGGGGACAATTCAGAGTTTCTTGCCCCCGATTATCCCCCCATGGCCCTGATCCCCTACGCCCTCACCCGCCCCTTCCTGTTTGGTCTGGACCCCGAGCAGGCCCACGATCTGACGCTGCAGTGGCTGCAGCGCGGCCAGGGCACACCGCTGGAGTGGGCCTGGTGCCAGACGCAGGTGGCCGACCCGGTGGAGATTGCCGGACTGCGCTTTCCCAACCGCGTAGGCCTGGCGGCTGGCCTCGACAAGAATGCGCGTTGCATCGACGCCTTTGCGGGCATGGGCTTTGGCTTCGTGGAGGTCGGCACGGTCACCCCCAAGCCGCAGGCGGGCAATCCCAAGCCACGCATGTTCCGGCTGCCCGCGGCCGATGCGCTTATCAACCGCCTGGGTTTCAACAACGACGGGCTGGATGCCTTTGTGGCCAACGTCCAGCGCGCAGCCTGCCGCCGGCCGGGCGCAGCCCGGCGCATCGTGCTCGGGCTCAACATCGGCAAGAACGCCGCCACGCCCATCGAGTCGGCCACACAGGACTACCTGCTGGGCCTGGAGGGCGTGTATCCCCATGCCGACTACGTGACGGTGAACATCAGCTCGCCCAACACGCAGAACCTGCGGGCCCTGCAAAGCGACGAGGCGCTGGACAGCCTGCTGTCGGCCCTGGCCACGCGCCGCGAAGAGCTGGCCGCGCGGACCGGCCGCCGCGTGCCGCTGTTCGTGAAGATCGCCCCCGACCTGGACGCGCAGCAGATTGAGGTGATTGCCGCCACCCTGAAGCGCCACGGCATGGACGGCGTGATCGCCACCAACACCACCATCCGGCGCGACGCCGTGCAAGGTTTGCCGCACGCGGCGGAAACCGGGGGCCTGAGCGGCGCACCGGTGCGCGAGGCCAGCAACCAGGTGATCCGCGCGCTGCGCACGGCACTGGGCCCAGCGTTCCCAATCATCGGTGTGGGCGGCGTCATGAGCCCGGCCGACGCGGCGGCCAAGATCGCCGCCGGGGCCGATCTGGTGCAGATCTACACCGGCCTGATCTACCGCGGCCCCGGCCTGGTGCCTGCGGCGGCCCAGGCAGTGCGCAGCGCTCGCTGAACGGGCCCAGGGCACTGGCCTCTGCGCTTTCCACACGCCGGTGCGACCGGTGCGGCGCACCGCTGCGCCTGCTGCGGAAGACCGTGGGAGACTTCAAGCAGAAATAGCTGCTCGTGCTTTCAAATCAAGCACGAGCAGCTATGAATTCAATAGCAAACAGCGGCGCAGACAAAGCGGACGTTGCGCCCGCTTGCGCTGGATGCTCAGCGCCGCAGCTTGAGCAACAGCGGAAGCAAGGTGCTGCCCCAGCGCAGCAGCCGACGGGGCCCGGCCCACAGCGCCACGCCCACGGCACCCGCCACAAGCGACGGATGGGCCCGGGCAAACTCCAGCACGCGCTGCAAGCCGGGCTCGGCCGCTGCCTGCGCTTGGGCTTGGGCCGCGCTGCGCTCGGCCTGCGCGCGGCGTTCGCGCAGCCGCTGGCGCTGCAGGGCAATGCGCTCCAGAACGCGCTGCTGCTCGGGCGTGGGCACCACGCCGTCCGGGATGTGGGTCTGTGGCATTACAGACGCTCCTTGAGGTCTTGCCAGTCCTGGCTGAGTTCACGCCGCGTGAGCGCAAACGCACGGCCCGAGCGCTGCAGCAGCACCCACAGGCCGGCCAAGCCCGCGGCCCAGAGCAGCATCCACAAGCCCGCCAACAGCCAGGCGGCTGTCGCGCGGTGCGGGGTGTCCCAGAAATGCACCACGGTGGCAGCCGACAGCATGAGCAGCGCCACCACCGTAAGTCCCAGCGTGAGCACCGCCAGCACCAATAGCCACTGCAGTCGCTGCTTCTGGTCGGCCCATTCCAGCCGCGCCAGGGCCATGCGGTCTTCAACCGCGATGGCGCCTTCCAGTACCGCAGCGCGAAGCCGCAATGCCCATGCCTCAAGTCCGAGCACAGAAAGCAGGTTCATCCACGTCCTCCACGCATGCCGGAGCGCAACGCCCTGCGGCTCAACGGCGCGCCAGCAGATAGCCGACGAGCGCGCCGACGGCCAGCGCGGCACCGGCCACGCGCCAGGGTTCGTCGTGTGCGTAACGGTCTGCGGCCAGCGCGGCCTCCTTGGCTTGGCGGGCTGCCTCCTGGGCCGCATTCACAGCCGACTGACGCACCGCGTGCATGCCATCGTCCAGGCGCTGGCGCAGCTGCTTGATCTCCGGTACGGCGTCCAGATCCTTGTTGGCCAGCAGGCCGCGCAGGTCGGCCACCAGCTTCTCGAGTTCGCCTTGGGTGGTGTTTTCAGTCGTCATGTTCGTCCCTTTCGAGTGGTTTCCCTGGAGTGGCACCAAGCCCCGTGTGCCCGGTGCCAGACCATCTTATCGGTGCGCTCGTCAACCCTACAAGCCAATTGGTCGCAAAACGTTAAACCGCGGCGCTGGCTTGATCCAGCGCAAGCCGCTGGAGCACCTCCTGCGCAATCGCGAGGCAGCTGGTGAGCCCGGGCGATTCAATGCCCAGCAGGTGCAGCAGCCCAGGCGAGCCATGTTCGGCAGGCCCCAGCAGCAGGAAATCGGCGGCCGGCTCTCCCGGCCCGCTGATCTTGGGGCGCATGCCGGCATAGGCGGGAACCAGTGCACCGTCCGGCAGGCCGGGCCAGTACTTGCGCACCTCGCCATAGAAGACCTCACCGCGCGCCGGATCGATCCGTAGATCGTCCGGGTCTTCCACCCACTGCACATCCGGCCCGAACTTCGCGGCACCGGCCAGGTCCAGCGTGAGGTGCACGCCCAGCCCGGCAGCCTCGGGCACGGGATACACCAGCCGCTGAAAAGGCGCACGTCCCTGAAGAGCGAAGTAGTGGCCGCGCGCATAGTGCGCACGCGGCACCGCACACCCGGCGGGGTTGGGTGCGGTGGCGGCAAGTTGCGGCGCATGCAAGCCCGCCGCGTTGACCACCACCGCGGCATCCAGCGCCAGACCGTCTGCGGTCACCACCCGGGTGCGCCCGCCGGTGGCGCTCTTGGTGAGCCCTTGAACGCGCGTGTGATACACCACCTGCCCGCCCGCGTGCTCCAGATCGGCCAGCAACGCCAGCATCAAACCGTGGCTGTCCACAATGCCCGTGCTGGGCGAATGCAGGGCCGCCACGCAGCGCAGCGCGGGCTCCATCGCGCGGGCCTCGTCGGCGCTCAGCCAGCGCAGATCGTGCACGCCGTTGGCGGCCGCACGCTCGCGCACTTTGCGCAAGGCGGGCAGTTCCTCATCGTGTGTGGCCACCACGAGCTTGCCGCAGCGCCGATGGGCCACCGCACGCTCGGCGCAGTACGCGTACAGCAGGGCCTTGCCCCGCACGCACAGCCGGGCCTTGAGACTCCCCGGGGGGTAGTAGAGCCCGGCGTGGATCACCTCGCTGTTGCGTGAGCTGGTCTGGGTGCCAAATGCGCCCTCGGCCTCAAGCACCAGCACCTCTCGCCCCGCAAGCGCCAAGGCTCGGGCCACAGCCAGGCCCACCACGCCCGCCCCGATGACCACGGTATCGACGGCTTCGGTCTCCATGCTCAGGCCCCCATCTCCGCCTCGAAGCCTGCCAGCACGGCCGCGGCGTTCAGGCCCAGATCGGCCGTGGCGTAGCCCCCCTCCAGCACCAACACTGTGGGTTGGTTCAGCCGTGCCAGGCGAACGCCCAGTCGATGGAAATCCGCCCGCGTGAGCTTGAAGTGCGAGATCGGATCGCCCTCGTAGGTGTCCAGCCCGAGCGATACCACGAGCGCATCGCAACCCGCCTGGTCGATGTCCGTGCAGGCGTGTTCCAGGGTGTCGAACCACACCGATGCAGGCGTTCCCGCGGGCATCGGATAGTTGCGGTTGTAGCCCAGCCCGGCGCCCTCGCCTCGCTCGTCGGCATAGCCCAGGTAAAACGGGTACTCCGACGCAGGGTCGCCGTGCAAGCTCACGAACAGCACGTCAGAGCGCTCATAAAAGATGCTCTGCGTGCCATTGCCGTGGTGAAAATCCACGTCCAACACGGCCACGCGCGGCACCCCCAGATCTCGCAGCGTTTGCGCCGCTACGGCCGCATTGTTGAGAAAGCAATAGCCTCCCATGAAGTCGGCGCCCGCATGGTGGCCAGGGGGCCGGGTGCAACTGAAGGCCACGCGCAACCCGGCGGCCACACGGGCCGCAGCACTCGCGGCTGCGTCGGCCGCCCGCTTGGCCACAGCCCAGGTGCCTTGCACGAGCGGCGTCCCGTTGTCCATGGAATACAGCCCCAACTGCGCAATAAAGTTGGCGGGCTCGACGTCGCTACGCAGGGAGCGCACAGGCCATACGGACGGAAACGGCTGCTGCCGCCGGCCATCGGGCTGGAAAGCGAGCCAGCGGTCCCACGCGGTTTCCAGAAACTGCAGATAGCGCGGCGTGTGCAGCCGCTGCAGAGCGCTGCGGCTGTCGATGTCGGGCTCGCACAAGAGGTCGCCCCGCGCACGCAGTTGCTCCATTACATAGTCGACCCGCTCCGGCTTCTCGAAACACGGGACGAGCTCACCGCGAAAAAACTCGTGCGTGGGCGCATGGCCACGGTGCAGGGGATCGTGAAAAACCAGCATGGCAGGGCTCGCGAAGGCAAAAGCACCATCCTACGACGCCACCGCAGCCCGCAGCACCGACCGTGTGCCGCCCAAACGCAAAACCCCGGTCTCCTTGCGAAAACCGGGGTTTGAATCTGGTGGGTGATACATGGATCGAACATGTGACCCCTGCCGTGTGAAGGCAGTGCTCTACCGCTGAGCTAATCACCCTTGGCGCCAACGATCTCCACGAAAAACATGGTGGGTGATACATGGATCGAACATGTGACCCCTGCCGTGTGAAGGCAGTGCTCTACCGCTGAGCTAATCACCCGTGTCGTTTGCGACAGCCTTCTATTATGACACAGTTTCTGGCGCGTTTTCGAAACTGCGCCAAATCGTCTTGCCGCCACTGGCCTTGTCCAGTTCGGCCAGGATCTGATCGTGCGACTGCGCCTCCTGCGCACTCGCCCGGATCACCGGCAGCTTCAAGCTGCGCAAATCCACCGCTGCAACCACTGCCTGACCGGACGCATTCTGCGACTCCTCCTCCAGCACGAGCAGCGGATCTTGCCCACGCGTGAGGTTGATATAGACGTCTGCCAACAGTTCTGCGTCCAGCAGCGCGCCGTGGAGCTTGCGGCCAGAGTTGTCCACGCCCAGCCGGTCGCACAGCGCATCCAGCGAGTTCCGCTTGCCCGGATACATCTCCTTGGCCATCACCAAGGTGTCGACAATGCCGCCCACATAAGATGCAAAGCGGTCACGGCCCAGCAGTTCCAGCTCCTTGTTCAGAAACCCCACGTCGAAAGGCGCGTTGTGGATGATGATCTCGGCCCCAGCGAGATATGCCAGCAACTCGTCGGCCACCGCCACAAACTTGGGCTTGTCCTTCAGAAACTCGTTGCTGATGCCGTGGACCTTGAGCGCGTCCTCATGACTGTCGCGCTCGGGATTCAGGTAGTAATGGCGGTTGTTGCCTGTGAGCTTGCGCGCCACGAGCTCCACACAGCCGATCTCGATGATGCGGTCTCCACCCTCGGCCGACAGGCCCGTGGTTTCGGTGTCCAGAACGATCTGACGGGTCATGAAAAGAGCTCCTCGCTGCATGCCAGCGGCAGAAGGCCCGCGCGTGCGGGCTGCCGTTCAATGGTTCTCACGTGCGTGGTTGATGGTGTACTTCGGAATCTCGATCACCACGTCGCGTTGCGCCAGGATCGCCTGGCACGACAGGCGCGACTGCGGTTCCAGGCCCCAGGCACGGTCCAGCAGGTCTTCTTCCTCTTCTTGTGCGGCATTGAGCGACTGGTAGCCCTCGCGCACCACCACGTGACAGGTGGTACAGGCACAGCTCATGTCGCAGGCGTGCTCGATGGCAATGCCGTTGTCGAGCAGCGCTTCGCAGATCGACGTGCCGGAGGGTGCCGAGATTTCGGCCCCCTGAGGGCAATACTCATGGTGGGGAAGGATTTTGATGACTGGCATGGTGTGAGACAAATTCAGAGAGTTTGAACGCGCTTGCCTGCCAAGGCCTGCTGGATGCCGCGGTTCATGCGCTCGGCGGCAAAGGCCTCGGTGCCATGGGCCAGGGCCTCGGTGGCGGCCTCGATAGCTGCTGCGTCGTCAGACGAGCGCAGTGCCTCCAACTGCTGCATGAGAACGTCAATGCCGGCGCGTTCCTCGGCAGTGAGCAGATCGCCATCGGCCTGCAAGGCACTGCGCGTGGCCTGCAGCATGCGCTCGGCATCGACACGGGCTTCCACCACGGCGCGAGCGCGCATGTCTTGCGCCGCTGTGGCAAAACCATCCTGCAGCATGCGTGCAATCTCGTCGTCGGAAAGTCCGTAGGAGGGTTTCACGTCCACGCGCGCCTGCACACCACTGGTCAACTCCTCGGCCTTCACGCTGAGCAGGCCATCGGCATCGACCGTGAACGTCACCCGGATGCGCGCGGCCCCTGCAGCCATGGGCGGAATGCCTCGCAATTCGAACCGTGCCAGGCTCCGGCAGTCTTGGACTAGGTCGCGCTCACCTTGCACAACATGGATCGCCAGCGCCGTCTGCCCATCTTTGAAGGTGGTGAAATCCTGGGCCTTGGCGATGGGGATTGTCTCGTTGCGTGCCACAATCCGCTCCACCAGGCCCCCCATGGTTTCGATCCCCAGCGACAGCGGGATCACATCCAGGAGCAACAGATCGCCTGCCGCGTCGTTGCCAGCCAATTGGTTGGCCTGAATGGCTGCACCCAGGGCGACCACCTCATCGGGATTGAGGTTATTGAGCGGCTCGCGCCCGAACAACGCCCCGACCGCGCGCTGCACCTGAGGCATGCGGGTGGAGCCCCCCACCATCACCACGCCTTGAATATCGGCGGGGGCCAGTCGGGCATCCCGCAGGGTGCGTCGCACCGCCTGAAGGGTTCGTTCGGTCAGGTCCGCTGTTGCTGCATCAAACTCGGAGCGCAACACCGTTCGACTCAGCAAGCCGCTGGACAACTGCACTTCGAAGACCGCACTGTCGGAGGATGTCAAAGCCTCTTTGCAGCGTCTGGCGGCGATATGCAGCACAGCTCGGTCGGCCGCGCCAACCGAGGCCATACCCTGCTGTTGGAGCACCCAATCGACCAACGCAGCATCGTAGTCGTCGCCCCCTAATGCCGAATCCCCTCCCGTCGCAAGCACCTCAAAAACGCCCTTGGTAAGGCGCAGCACCGAGATATCGAATGTGCCGCCACCGAGGTCATATACGGCGTATACACCTTCGCTGGCGTTATCGAGCCCGTACGCAATGGCGGCTGCAGTGGGTTCGTTGATCAACCGCAACAAATGAAGACCCGCGAGTTGCGCGGCATCTTTGGTCGCCTGGCGCTGTGCGTCATCGAAATAGGCGGGCACCGTGATCACGACCCCGTACAGGTCGGCATTGAAAGTGTCCTCAGCGCGGTAGCGCAGGGTCGCCAAGATATCGGCGCTGACCTCGACCGGCGTCTTGAGGCCGCCTGCGGTTTCGATACCCACCACCCCACCTTGTCCGCCAGTGGCTGTCAGGCGGTACGGCAAGCGTTGAGCGTCCACATCTTGGACGGCACGGCCCATGAGTCGCTTGACCGACACGATGGTGTTGGTGGGATCGCCCGCTTGGGCAGCCAAGGCTGCACGTCCGATCTCGCGTCGATTGCCTTCGAGATAGCGTACAGCCGAAGGGAGCAAGACAGCCCCCTGATCGTCGGGAAGACACTCGGCAACGCCGTTTCGGACCGCGGCTACCAGGGAATGCGTTGTACCCAGGTCAATCCCGACTGCGATGCGTCGCTGGTGAGGGTCTGGCGACTGGCCGGGTTCAGAGATCTGCAAAAGCGCCATGGTAGGAATTGGTTATGCGGGACATCGGGTGACAGGGGCTGATGGGCAGCCGATGCCGGAATCTCGTGTGCGTCACGTCACAAACTGCAGGGCTATGCTCCGTACAGATCGTGTGCTATCTGTCAAATCGTTCGCTCTTGCGAGCCAGCTCCGACAAAAAACGGTCCACAAACATCAGCGCACGCACTGCTTGCACCGCTGATGCCGGGTCGTGTTGCGTGTCCAGCGCTACAGCGCACGAAGCCAGCAACCGGGAACGCTCCCCCAACACCTCGGACTCCAGCGCATCCAGCGCCTCGGGTGATATCGCCTCTTCGAGCGCCTCACGCCACTCCATCTGCTGCATCAGAAACGCGGCGGGCATGGCGGTGTTGTCTTCAGCACGCACCGGGTGCCCCGCCAGTTCGCACAGGTAGGCCGCTCTCTGCAGCGGATCACGCAGGCGGCGGTACGCCTCGTTGATCCGTACCGACCATTGCATCGCCACCCGCTGTGCCGCCGCACCTTGAGAAGCGAAACGATCAGGATGGACCTCACGCTGAAGATCTTTCCAGCGTTGATCCAATTCGGTAGCGTCCAGGGCATGGCGTCTTTCCAGGCCCAACAGTTCGAAGTCGTCAGATTGAAGGTTCATCGGCAGAAAAAAACCGCCAGCACGGTGCGATGGCGGTCTTCAATGGCTTACGGCCCAAGCGTCAAACGCGGAAGCTTTCTCCGCAGCCGCACCGGTCGCGCTCGTTGGGATTGTTGAACTTGAATCCCTCATTGAGACCTTCGCGTACAAAGTCGAGCTCGGTTCCGTCGATGTACGCTAAGCTCTTGGGGTCGATCAGCACCTTCACGCCGTGCTGCTCAAACTCAATGTCCTCCGGCTCTTTCGCGTCCACGTACTCAAGCTTATAGGCAAGACCAGAGCAACCCGTGGTCTTGACGCCCAGGCGCACGCCAACCCCCCTACCGCGCCGGGTCAGGTAACGGCTCACGTGGCGCGCTGCCGCTTCGGTCAAGGTAATCGCCATTTCAGGAGGTCGCGGTAGCGCCGTGCTTGGCACGGTAGTCCTGCACAGCCGCCTTGATGGCATCTTCGGCCAGGATGGAGCAGTGGATCTTGACCGGGGGCAAAGCCAATTCTTCAGCGATCTGACTGTTTTTAAGCTGTGCTGCCTCGTCCAAGGTCTTGCCCTTCACCCACTCAGTGACCAGCGACGAGGAAGCGATTGCTGAACCGCAGCCATAGGTCTTGAAACGGGCATCTTCAATCACCCCGGTTTCAGGGTTCACCTTGATCTGCAGCTTCATCACGTCGCCGCAAGCGGGTGCACCGACCATGCCGGTGCCAACGGTGTCATCACCCTTGTCAAACGAGCCCACGTTGCGAGGGTTCTCGTAATGATCAACCACTTTCTCAGAATAAGCCATGGAATCACCTCTTCAATTCAGACACTGACGGTCTCAGTGGGCAGCCCACTGGATGGTGCTCAGGTCGATGCCGTCCTTGTACATCTCCCACAACGGGCTCAGTTCGCGCAGCTTCGCAACGTTTTGCCGGATGGTGGCGATCGCGTAGTCAATCTCTTGCTCGGTCGTAAAACGGCCGATGGTCATGCGAAGGCTACTGTGGGCCAACTCGTCGCTGCGACCCAAAGCCCTCAACACGTAGCTGGGCTCAAGGCTGGCAGAGGTGCAAGCAGAGCCGGACGACACCGCCAACCCTTTGATGCCCATGATGAGCGACTCGCCTTCAACGTAGTTGAAGCTCATGTTCAGGTTGTGCGGAACCCGACGCTCTAGGTCACCGTTCACAAACACCTGTTCAATGTCGGATAGCCCGTCAAGCAAACGCTTTTGCAGCGTCTTGGCCTTAGCGAGGTCCTGAGACATCTCTTCGCGGGCGATGCGAAACGCCTCGCCCATCCCCACGATTTGGTGGGTAGGCAGCGTGCCGGAGCGCATGCCACGCTCGTGCCCACCGCCATGCATCTGCGCCTCCAGGCGCACACGGGGCTTGCGGCGGACATACAGCGCACCGATGCCCTTGGGGCCATAAGTCTTGTGAGAGGCTAGGCTCATCAGATCGACTGGCAGCGTGGCCATGTCGATCTCGATCTTACCGGTGGCCTGGGCCGCATCCACATGCAGGATGATGCCCTTGTCACGACACAAGGCACCGATCGCAGGAATGTCCTGAATAACGCCGATCTCGTTGTTCACAAACATCACGCTGATCAGGATGGTGTCAGGGCGGATAGCCGCCTTGAGAACGTCCATGTCCAGCAAACCGTTGGGCAGGACGTCCAGGTACGACACCTCGAAGCCCTGTCGCTCGAGTTCACGCATGGTGTCGAGCACTGCCTTGTGCTCGGTTTTCACGGTGATCAGGTGCTTGCCTTTGCCCTGGTAGAAGTGGGCGGCGCCCTTAAGAGCGAGGTTGTTGGATTCCGTGGCGCCACTGGTCCAGACGATCTCGCGAGGATCTGCGCCGATCAACGCTGCAACGTCAGCGCGCGCTTTCTCGACGGCTTCTTCTGCCTCCCAGCCCCAGGCGTGGCTGCGAGAAGCCGGGTTGCCGAAATGTTCGCGCAACCAGGGGATCATGGCGTCGACAACGCGGGGGTCGACGGGCGTTGTGGCGCCGTAGTCAAGATAAATTGGAAAGTGCGGGGTCATGGCTGGGCTGGCTCAGAAAACACTGGCTGGCAGCAATCAATACAAATAACAACTCCGCAGACGCGAACGCTGAGCGCCTGCGAACCGTTGTGGTCCGGGCCTACCTACGGATGGACTGCCTGGCCGCGCCCTCAGGACTTGGCAAAGGCATTGCCGAGTGCAAACACCGAATTCGGCGCATTCACGCGGATAGGCTTGACCACTGGCGTTGTCGAAATGGCGCGGCGCACAACCGGCTTGTCTTCCACCTGCACGCCTTTGGCCAGTTGATCGTCCACCAGCTTCTGCAGGGTCACCGAGTCCAAGAACTCCACCATGCGCTGGTTGAGCGAGGCCCAGAGTTCGTGCGTCATGCATCGACCACCTTCGCCAAGGCAGTTCTCCTTGCCTCCACACTGCGTAGCATCAATGGGCTCATCGACGGACACGATGATGTCTGCGACCGTAATGTCACCCGCCTTGCGCGCCAAGGTGTAACCGCCGCCCGGGCCGCGCGTGGATTCAACGAGCTCGTGGCGGCGCAGCTTGCCGAACAACTGCTCAAGATACGAGAGAGAAATCTGCTGACGCTGGCTGATCGCAGCCAGCGTGACGGGCCCGTTGTTCTGGCGAAGTGCCAGGTCGATCATCGCGGTGACCGCAAAACGGCCTTTGGTTGTGAGACGCATCGCAAGCTCCTTAGCTCAGGCTCTTTCGTTGTGGGATTGACCAGCCACCCGAGGGCAGCGGCACCGTCTCCGCCCTACTTCTCCGCCGTCATCGCTGCATGCGGAGCCCTTTAGCCGTTTGAAACCGGGCTTTTCTTGAGTGTTTTGCAGGAGTATACCACAAATCCCAAATGAATTTGTCAGGTAAGAAACTGATTGGTCATTATCTTTACCAATCAGTTTCATAGCCTCAGGCGATGGATGGCTATCACCTGGACACAGGGTGTCCACGCCGCCCAGGACGCACTCTTGAGCGGAGCGTAGACGCCGATGTCAGGCTGCGGAGCCCGCAAGCGGATCGATACCGTGAGCCCCGAACGCCCGATCTTTCAAGCGAGAGAGCTGGTCCCGCACCCGTGCGGCCTGCTCGAACTCCAGGTTGCGCGCGTGCTCGAGCATCAACTTCTCCAGCCGCTTGATCTCGCGCGCCATGTCCTTCTCTGACATGTCTTCCGCCTTGGCACGTTGCAAAGCCTCTTGTTCCAGGCGCTCAGCATCCTTGCCCGCTTTTTCGCTGTACACGCCGTCAATCAGGTCTCTCACCTGCTTGACGATGGTGCGCGGTGTGATGCCGTGCGCTTCGTTATGGGCGATCTGCCGGGCACGGCGGCGCTCGGTTTCGTCGATGGCTTTCCTCATCGAATCGGTAACGCGGTCGGCGTACAGGATGGCCATGCCGCTCGCATTGCGCGCAGCCCGACCGATCGTCTGAATGAGGCTGCGCTCGGCACGCAAGAAGCCCTCCTTGTCGGCGTCGAGGATGGCCACGAGCGACACCTCGGGAATGTCCAGCCCCTCGCGCAGCAGGTTGATGCCCACCAGCACGTCAAAGACGCCCAGCCGCAGGTCGCGGATGATCTCGACGCGCTCCACGGTGTCCACATCGCTGTGCAGGTAGCGCACCTTTACCCCGTTGTCGGTGAGGTAGTCCGTCAGTTGCTCGGCCATGCGCTTGGTCAGTGTGGTGATCAGCACGCGCTCGCTGCGCTCAACGCGCACACGGATCTCCTGCAGCACATCGTCCACCTGGTGCGTAGCCGGGCGGACTTCGACGATCGGGTCCACCAACCCGGTGGGCCGCACCACCTGGTCCACCACCTGGCCGGAGTGCTGCTTTTCGTAATCGGCCGGCGTGGCCGACACAAAAACAACCTGCCGCATACGCTGCTCGAACTCTTCGAACTTGAGCGGGCGGTTGTCGAGCGCCGACGGCAGCCGGAAACCGTACTCCACCAGCGTGGTCTTGCGCGCGCGGTCGCCGTTGTACATGGCCGAGAGCTGTCCGATCATCTGGTGGCTTTCGTCCAGAAACATCAGCGCGTCGCGCGGCAGGTAATCGGTCAGCGTGCTCGGTGGCGCCCCCGGCGCAGCACCGGACAGGTGGCGTGTGTAGTTCTCGATGCCCTTGCAGTGACCCACTTCGCTGAGCATCTCCAGATCGAACCGTGTGCGCTGCTCCAGCCGCTGGGCCTCGACCAGCTTGCCGTCGGCCAGCAACTGCTTCAGGCGCTCGGCCAGCTCAAGCTTGATGGTTTCGACTGCCGCCAGCACCTTGTCGCGCGGCGTCACATAGTGGCTGCTCGGGTACACGGTAAAGCGCGGAATCTTCTGTTTGATGCGGCCCGTGAGCGGGTCGAACAGTTGCAGGCTCTCCACCTCGTCGTCGAAGAGCTCAATGCGCAGGGCCAGCTCCGAGTGCTCGGCCGGAAACACGTCGATGGTGTCGCCGCGCACCCGGAACTTGCCGCGGCTGAAGTCCTGCTCGTTGCGCTGGTACTGCATGCGGATGAGCTGCGCGATCGCATCGCGCTGACCCAGCTGGTCACCCACGCGCAGCGTCATCACCATGCGGTGGTAGCTCTCAGGCTCACCAATGCCGTAGATGGCCGAGACCGTGGCCACGATCACCACGTCGCGCCGCTCCATCAGGCTCTTGGTGCACGACAGCCGCATCTGCTCGATGTGCTCGTTGATCGCGCTGTCCTTCTCGATGAACAGGTCGCGCTGCGGCACATAGGCTTCGGGCTGGTAGTAGTCGTAGTAGCTCACAAAGTACTCGACCGCGTTCTTCGGGAAGAACTCGCGGAACTCGCTGTAGAGCTGGGCGGCCAGCGTCTTGTTGGGCGCGAATACGATGGCGGGCCGCCCCGAGCGCGCGATCACGTTGGCCATGGTGAAGGTCTTGCCCGAGCCGGTCACGCCCAGCAGCGTCTGGAAGGCTTCGCCGTCGTGCAGGCCTTCCACCAGGCGTGCGATGGCCTCGGGCTGGTCACCCGCAGGCGGATACGGCTGGAACAGCTCAAAGGGCGAGTTGTCAAAGCGCACGAACTCGCCGTGTTGCGTTTCAGGCTTGACTTCAGAAAGATCCGGCATAGGAAGCGTCAACGGGGCCAGCGCACGGCCCGTTAAAATTTGCGGAACTCGGCACGGTACACCAGGCCCGGTTTCTTCGCTACTGACAACCTTCGAAAGCACTTCATGTCTTTGTTTTCCTCCGTCGAAATGGCCCCCCGGGATCCGATCCTGGGCCTGAATGAACAATTCGCAGCCGACACCAACCCCCACAAGGTGAACCTGGGCGTGGGTGTGTATTTCGACGACAACGGCAAGCTGCCCCTGCTGCAGTGCGTGCAGGCCGCCGAGAAGGCCATGATGGACAAGCCTGCCGCCCGCGGCTATCTTCCCATCGACGGTATCGCCGCATACGACAACGCCGTCAAAGGTCTGGTGTTCGGTGCCGACTCCGAGCCCGTCACCTCGGGGCGCGTGGCCACGGTGCAAGCCATCGGTGGCACGGGCGGCCTGAAGATCGGTGCCGACTTCCTCAAGAAGGTGAGCCCGAGCGCCACCGTCCTGATCTCCGATCCGAGCTGGGAAAACCACCGGGCCCTGTTCACCAACGCAGGCTTCACGGTCGACACCTACGCTTACTACGATGCCGCCACGCGCGGCGTGAACTTTGACGGCATGCTGGCCAGCCTGAACGCGGCCGCTCCGGGCACCATCGTGGTGCTTCACGCCTGCTGCCACAACCCCACGGGCTACGACATCACGCCCGCGCAGTGGGACCAGGTGATCGCCGCCGTCAAGGCCAAGGGCCTCACGCCCTTCCTCGACATGGCCTACCAGGGCTTTGGCCACGGCATCGCCGAAGACGGCGCCGTGATCCAGAAGTTCGTGGCCGCAGGCCTGAACTTCTTCGTCTCGACCAGCTTCTCCAAGAGCTTCAGCCTCTACGGTGAGCGCGTGGGTGCGCTGTCGGTGCTGTGCGCCGACAAGGAAGAAGCCGGCCGCGTGCTGAGCCAGCTCAAGATCGTGATCCGCACGAACTACAGCAACCCGCCCACGCACGGCGGCGCGGTCGTGGCGGCGGTGCTGAACAACCCCGAACTCCGTGCCCTGTGGGAAAAGGAGCTGGGCGAGATGCGCGTGCGCATCAAGGCCATGCGCCAAAAGCTGGTGGACGGCCTCAAGGCCGCGGGCGTGCAGCAGGACATGTCCTTCATCACCACGCAGATCGGCATGTTCAGCTACTCCGGCCTGTCCAAGGACCAGATGGTGCGCCTGCGCAGCGAGTTCGGCGTCTACGGCACCGACACCGGCCGCATGTGCGTGGCTGCGCTCAACAGCAAGAACATCGACTACGTCTGTCAGGCGATTGCCAAGGTGATGTAAGCACGGCCCAGGGGCGCTGCAGCCCCGCCCAGCCTGTGAAGCGCCCCGCTGCCGCCCCCGCGGCCCGGGGCGTTTTGCTGTGTACCGTACGCAGCAGACACGCGCACGCAGCGCACCACAGCCCAGAAGGCTTCAAGGTCTTTTAGGGCGCTCGTGCTTATAAATCAAGCACGAGCAGCTATTGATTTAATAGCAAAGGCTTGCCGGTGCGCCGGTGCAAGGCGTCGGCGCGTCCGCTGTCTGCAAGCCCACTCCGGTATAACGCGTCGGCTCCACCGCATCCGCGCCTTGGCGTGGGATGCGCCCCACCCTTCGATCCGCGTTGCCATGACCCTTGCCCCACTCCAACCCCTGCGCGGCGTGCGCGTGCTCAGCCTGGCACTCAACCTGCCCGGCCCTGCCGCGCTGCTGCGCTGCGCCCGCATGGGAGCCACCTGCACCAAACTGGAGCCCCCGGCACCGCCCACCGCCGCCAGCGCCGACCCGATGGCCCAGTACAGCCCGGCGGCCTATACCGCGCTGCACGCGGGCGTGCGCACCGTGCAGGCCCACCTCAAAACATCCGAGGGCCAGGCCACGCTGCAGGCCGAACTGGCGCAGACCGATGTGCTGATCACATCCTTCCGGCCGTCTGCGCTCGACAAGCTGGGCCTGGGCTGGGCGATGCTGCAAGCGCGCCACCCGCAACTGTCGCTGGTGCGCATCGTGGGCGCACCCGGCGCCCGCGCCGAGGAGCCAGGCCACGACCTGACCTACCTGGCCGAAGCCGATCTGGTGCCAGGCACTGTGCTTCCTCCCACGCTGTACGCCGACATGGGTGGAGCGCTCATGGCCAGCGAGGCGGTGTTGCAAGCGCAGCTGGCGCGCGCCCAACAGGGCCTGGGGGTGTGCATTGAAGTGGCGCTGTCCGAGGCCGCGCAGTGGCTGGCCCTGCCCCGCCAGTGGCGGCTGACCACGCCAGAAGCCGACATCGGCGGTCAGCACGCTGGCTACCGCGTGTACCCTTGCGCCGACGGCCGGGTGGCCGTGGCAGCGCTGGAGCCCCACTTTGCAGCTCGGCTGTGCCAAGTCGCCGGCCTGCCCGAGCGGGGGGATGCGGACCACATGCGCGCACCGGCCACCCACGCAGCCATCGCCTCTTTTCTGGCTGGACACACCTGCGCGGCCCTGCAGGCTCTGGCCGAGGCGCACGACATTCCCCTGCACACGTTGCCGTAGGGCCGTCCGCCGGGGTGTGGGCGGCAGGCAACGCGCTGGCGATGGGCTTGCTCTCGCCAACACTGGGGCCCACGCGCACTCGCGCGGCCTGGAAAGACTCCGCGCCCGGAGGCCGCTGCGAGCCCCCATGAACGCTCAACGCCTGCAAGACCGTAGTGCCGATGTGCATTCTGTCCTGCGCACCGCTTCGGGCTGCACCGTGCCGAAGCGCAGGCCAGGCGATATGCAAAGCGCACAAGCCCTGCTGCACGCCACCGCAAAAAGCGATCAGCACAACGCCACAGACCGCAAGCCGAGCGGTTTTGCAGATGGCCGTCGGTCCCCATGCCCCGATCTGACGGGTATTGCGGCCACACAAGCGCTGCCGTTTGCGGACAACGGCACTGCCGCCATCCGCCGGTGCTTCAGCGCGTGCGCCCTTTGCCGGTGCCGCCCTTGCCAAGGCCACCCTTGGCGGCGGGCCGCGGCCCCCGTGCGGCCGGCGCGGCCCCGGTGTTGCGCGGCGGCAGGCCCGTGTGCTGGGTGAGCAGGCGGCCCGGCTGTGGTTCGCTGGTGCGAAACCGCACATCGCCACGCGGCTCGTTGAGGGCCTGGGTGCGGGGCCGCAGCGCCACGGCCTTGCCGTCCTTGTTGGTCGTGTAGCCCAGGCCACCACCACCGGCGGTGCTGTTCTTGCGCCGGGCGCTTTGGTAGCTGCCGTCGGTGAGCGGCTGGAAGGTCGGGATCAGGTGTTGCTTACCGTTGCCGATCAGGTCGGCCCGGCCCATGGCCTTGAGCGCCTCGCGCAGCAGCGGCCAGTTGTTGGGATCGTGATAGCGCAGGAAGGCCTTGTGCAGACGGCGGCGTTTTTCGCCGCGCACGATGTCCACCTTCTCGCCACGCTCGTCGCGGTGGATGCCCTTGAGCGGGTTGAGCCCCGAGTGGTACATGGCCGTGGCCGTGGCCATGGGGCTGGGGTAGAAGGTCTGCACCTGGTCGGCGCGGAAGCCGTTGCGCTTGAGCCAGAGCGCCAGGTTCATCATGTCCTCGTCGCGGGTGCCCGGGTGCGCGGCGATGAAGTACGGAATCAAGAACTGCTTCTTGCCCGCTTCTTCGCTGTACTTCTCGAACATCTGCTTGAAGCGGTCGTAGCTGCCGATGCCGGGCTTCATCATCTTGGTCAGCGGGCCCTCTTCGGTGTGCTCGGGCGCGATCTTGAGGTAGCCGCCCACGTGGTGCTGCACCAGTTCCTTCACGTACTCGGGCGACTTCACGGCCAGGTCGTAGCGCAGGCCCGAGCCGATGAGAATCTTTTTGATGCCCTTGAGCCCGCGCGCACGGCGGTAGATCTTGACCAGCGGACCGTGGTCGGTGGTGAGGTTCTGGCAAATGCCCGGATACACGCAGCTCGGCTTGCGGCAGGCGGCTTCGATCTCGGGACTCTTGCAGCCCAGGCGGTACATGTTGGCCGTGGGGCCTCCCAGGTCGGAAATGGTGCCGGTAAAGCCCTCAACCTTGTCCCGGATGTCCTCGATCTCCTGGATGATCGAATCTTCCGAGCGGCTCTGGATGATGCGGCCCTCGTGCTCGGTGATCGAGCAGAAGGTGCAGCCGCCGAAGCAGCCGCGCATGATGTTGACCGAGAAGCGGATCATCTCCCAGGCCGGGATCTTGGTCGGGCCATCATGGCGGCCGTTCTCATCGGCGTAGGCGGGGTGCGGGCTGCGCGCGTAGGGCAGGCCGAACACGTGGTCCATCTCGGCCGTGGTCAGCGGAATGGGCGGCGGGTTGATCCACACGTCGCGTGCGGTGGCACCTTCGCCGTGGGCTTGCACCAGGGCGCGGGCGTTGCCGGGGTTGGTTTCCAGGTGCAGCACACGGTTGGCGTGGGCATAGAGCACCGGATCGGCCTTGACCTGCTCGTAGCTCGGCAGGCGGATCACGGTACGGTCGCGCGGCGGCAGTTTGCGCTTGCCGCGGGCCAAGGCCGGGTTGGGCACGAAGGTCAGTGGCTGCACCGCCGGAGTGGCGACCACGGCAGGGGTGGGGGCGCTGGCGGCTGCATCGTCCTTGCTGCACGTCGCGCCTTGGGCCTCGGCTTGCTCGCTGGTGGTGAGGTACGGGTTCAGGTGGGGCTCCACCGGGCCCGGCTCATCGACCGTGGTCGAATCGATCTCGAACCAATCGGGCGCGGAAGCGCGCCGCACAAAGGCCGTGCCCCGCACATCGGTGATCTGCTCGATGGGTTCGCGGGCCGCAATGCGGTGGGCCACCTCCACCAGCGCACGCTCGGCATTACCATACAGCAGCAGGTCGCATTTGCTGTCCACCACGATGGAGCGTCGCACCTTGTCGCTCCAGTAGTCGTAGTGCGCGATGCGGCGCAGGCTGCCTTCGATGCCTCCCAGGATGATGGGCACGTCCTTGTACGCCTCGCGGCAGCGCTGGCTGTAGACAATGGCCGCGCGGTCGGGCCGCTTGCCGCCCACGTCGCCGGGCGTGTAGGCGTCGTCGGTGCGGATCTTCCGGTCGGCCGTGTACCGGTTGATCATCGAATCCATGTTGCCCGCCGTGACACCCCAGAACAGGTTCGGCTTGCCCAGCACCTTGAAGGGCTCGGCGCTCTGCCAGTCGGGTTGGGCGATGATGCCTACGCGAAAGCCCTGCGCTTCGAGCGTGCGGCCGATCACGGCCATGCCGAAGCTCGGGTGGTCCACGTAGGCGTCGCCCGTCACCAGGATGATGTCGCAGCTGTCCCAGCCAAGCTGGTCCATCTCGGCCCGGCTCATGGGCAAAAAGGGCGCGGGGCCGAACCGCTTGGCCCAGTACGGGCGGTAGCTGGTCAGCGGCTTCGCATTGCGCGCGAAGAAAGACACGTCGACGGGGGCATTCATGGTCGTGGGGCGTGCCGTCCGCGGGCACTGCGGTGTAGAGGGTAACCCTCGATTTTACGGCGCCCCCCCTGAAAATGCTGCTGCGCCACCATGCACCCACAAGGCCTGGGGTTGGCCGACAATGGAGAACTCGCCCCCAGTGGAGTTCTCTTGACCCGTCCTGCCGTGACAGCGCCCTCGTCCTCACCGATCGCTCCCTCGCCCGAACTGCGCAGCCTTCAGCCGGGCGACATGGGGTGGGTGATTTCTGAGCATGGCCGCCTCTACCACGCAGAGTACGGCTGGGACAGCCGCTTTGAAGCGCTGGTCGCAGACATCGGCGCGCGCCTGCTGCGCCGCTTCGACCCCCGCTGCGAAGGCGCCTGGATCGCGGAATGCGACGGTCGCCGCGTGGGCTGCGCCTTTGTGGTGCGTAAAAGCGCTCGCACAGCCCAGCTGCGCTTGCTGCTGGTCACGCCCGACGCTAGGGGCATGGGCCTGGGTGCGCGTCTCACGGACACCTGCATCGCCTTTGCGCAAGCGCAGGGCTACCACCGCATGGTGCTCTGGACGAACGAGTGTCTGCACACCGCCCGCGCGCTGTACGCGCGACGTGGATTTGTGCTGGATCGGTCTGAGCCCTACGCAGATTTTGGCCAGGAACTCGTGGGCGAGACCTGGTCGCTGCGGCTTCGGGCACCAGCGACCCCGAAAAAGGGCCTGCGGTGACGCTGTCGCACACGCACACCCTGCGCTCGGGCGCAGCGGCTTGGCTGAGGCCCTGGCAGCCGGACGACGACGTGGACGCGCTGACGTCCCTGATCCACGCAGCCTATGCGCCCCATGCCGCGAGAGGGCTGCGCTACTGGGGCTCGCACCAGAGCGCCGACGACACCCGAAAGCGCTTGGCATCCGGCCTGGCCTGGGGCGTCTGGGTCAACGGGGCGCTTGCAGGCACCATCACCCTGCGCGGCCCGCAACCAGCCTCCGATGTACCGCTGTACCGCGAATCTGACGTCTGGAGCCTTACGCAGTTCTGCATCGCGCCGGGACATCAGGGCAGCGGTCTGGGACGTTGGGTGCACGACCGGGTGGCCGAAGTGGCCCGCCTGGAAGGAGCGCGAAAGCTGGCGCTCGACACCTCGGAAGACGCGCACGGCCTCATCTCCATGTACGAAGCCTGGGGCTATGGCGTTGTGGGCCACTGCGACTGGCGGCCCCTGACCAATTACCGCAGCGTGCTGATGGCCAAGACCCTGCACCCACGCGCCTGAGCAGCCATGCGCCAGACCCTCGCCGGCCCGGCCTACAGCGAACTGCTGATCAAGAAAAGCCGCTTCATCGGTTGCGTGCAGCCGGTGCCCGACCGTACGGCGGCGCAGCATGTGGTGGAACGCCTGCGGCGGGAGCATCCGGGCGCTGCACATGTCTGCTGGGCCCTGCTGGCGGGTGGACAGTCGGCGGCGGTGGACGACGGAGAGCCCAGCGGCACGGCTGGTCGCCCCATGCTGGATGTGCTGCGCCACCAAGATCTGGAAGGCGTGCTGGCCACGGTGGTGCGCTATTTTGGCGGCGTGAAGCTGGGCGCGGGCGGGCTGGTGCGCGCCTACACCGACACCGTGGCGCAGGCCTTGCTGCAGGCACCGAAAGTGGCCTTGCAACGCCAGCATGAGTGGGCCTGCACCCTGCCCTATGCCTTTGAGGGCCTGCTGCGGCGGGAATGCGACGCCGTGGGCGCTGTGCTGATCGAGGTGAACCATGGCAGCCTGGTCACGGCGCGGCTGCGCGTGGCCGACGACCAGGCGGCCGCGCTGCGCGCGCGCTTGGACGAAGCAGGACAGGGCCGACTGGTGTGGCAGGCCGCCGAGCGCTGACGTGCGGGCGGCACCCGCGCAGCGGAGGGGTTCAGGGATGCGCGGTGCGTGCCGATAACCCGGTATCCCGCTCTTAGAGGCTCCCATGGACACCTCCCTGGTCAACCGCATCGTCAACACCGCCGTCCAGCTGAACCAAGCCCGGCAGGCCGACGCCGTTCAAACGGCTGTGCTGCGTCGTACCCTGGACATGCAGGAGGCCAGCGCCACCGTGATGCTAGACGCCCTGGCCGCTGCCACGCCGGTGCCATCGACAACGTCCGCTGCCAGTGGTCCACTCGGCACACAGGTGGATACCTGGGCCTGAAACCCGCCCGCCTCTGCAGCTCAGCCTGCCGAGCCGTGGCGCTGCTCCAGCATGTATTGCCGAAAACGCGCGGCAATCGGTGACAGTTGCTTGCCGCGGGGCGTGACCACATACCAGCGGTTCGGAATCGGAAATCCCTCCACCGGCAGTTCGACCAGGTTGCCCGGCGCCATGTGGCGCAGGGTCAGTCGGCTCAGGATGGCCAGACCCAGCCCCGCGGTCACCGCTTCCTTGATGGCCTCGTTGCTGGCGATTGTGATGCGGTGTGGCGCCTGCCAGCCCCGCGACTCCAGATAGCGCTCGATCGCGTGGCGGGTGCCTGAGCCAGCCTCGCGTATCAGAAGGCGCTCGGCCGCGACGTCGTCCCAGGTCAGGGCGCCGCGCTTGGCGAGGGCGTGCTCGCTGGGCGCAATCACCACGAGCGGGTTGTCGGCCAGCGGCTCGGCTTCGATGTCCAGTTCATGCGGGGGGTGGCTGAACACATACAGGTCGTCGAGATTGGCCTGCAGGCGCTCGCGAATCTCCGACCGGTTGCCGACCTGAAACTCCACCTCCACGCGTGGATGGGCCTTGCAGAACGGGCCCAGCATGCCCGGCACCAGGTATTTGGCCGTGGTCACCACGCCCAGACGCAAACGCCCCACCGACAGCCCGGCCCGCTCCGCCAGGCGCATTTCCAAACGGTCCAGCACCTGGAACAGGTCGCGGCAACTGATCTGCAACTCATGCCCCAGGTCGGTCAGATAAAGCTGCTTGCCGATCTGCTCGAAGAGCGCTCCGCCCAGAGCTTCAGACAGCTTGGACAGTTGGGTCGAGACCGTGGGCTGCGCCAGGTGCAGCGCCTGCGCGGCCTGCGTCACGCTGAGCCGGTCGGCCACAGCCAGGAAGATCTCCAGCTGGCGGAAAGTGGTCTGACGGGTGTGAAGGCGGCTTTTCATTGGTTTTTGCAAATGATGAAGCTTTTGAAAATCTATTTTTACAAATTCTCGGAGCCCTCAACAATCCGTGTCAGCCCACAAGGCCCCCTCACAACACCCTCAGGAGAACGACATGACCACCCCTGCCACCCAGCCCACCCCCATCACCGTGGCCTACGGCGACGGCATTGGCCCCAGCATCATGGAGGCCACCCTGCGCATTCTCGAAGCGGCCGGCGCACGCCTGCAGACCGAAGTCATTGAAGTCGGCGAGAAGGTGTACCTAGCCGGTCACGCGAGCGGCATCGCCCCTTCGGCCTGGGATTCGCTGCGCCGCACCAAGGTGTTTCTCAAGGCTCCGATCTCAACGCCACAGGGTGGGGGCTACAAGAGCCTGAACGTGAGCACGCGCAAATCGCTGGGCCTGTTCGCCAACGTACGGCCTTGCACGGCCTTCGCACCCATGGTGCCCACGCGGCACCCGGGCATGGACGTGGTGATCGTGCGCGAGAACGAAGAAGACCTCTACGCGGGCATCGAGCACCGGCAGACCGAAGAGGTGTACCAGTGCCTCAAGCTCATCACGCGCCCGGGCTGCGAGCGCATCGTGCGCTACGCGTTCGAGTATGCCCGGCTGCACGGCCGCAAGCGCGTGACCTGCTTCGTCAAAGACAACATCATGAAGATGACAGACGGGCTGTTCCATGAAGTGTTCGACGAGATCGGCGCGCTCTACCCGGACATTGCCCGAGACAGCATGATCGTGGACATCGGTGCCGCACGCCTTGCCGACACGCCCGAGCGCTTTGACGTCATCGTCATGCCCAACCTGTACGGCGACATCCTGTCCGACGTGGCGGCACAGATCGCAGGCTCCATCGGCATGGCTGGCTCTGCCAACATCGGCGATCAGTGCGCCATGTTCGAGGCCATTCACGGAAGCGCGCCCGACCTGGCGGGCAAGGACGTGGCCAACCCCTCGGGCCTGCTACAGGGCGCGGTGCAGATGCTGCTGCACATTGGCCAGGCCGATGTGGCCACGCGGGTACAAAACGCCTGGCTGCGCACGCTTGAAGACGGCGTGCACACCGCCGACATCCACCGCCCAGGCACCAGCACCGCACTGGTGGGAACACGTGAATTTGCCTCCGCAGTGATCGCCCGCATGGGCCAGGCACCGCAGCGGCTCAAGGCCGTGGCCTATGCGCCGGCAGCCCCACTGGTGATTGCGCCCCCGCAGCGCCGCGCCGCCGCACGCAAGCGGTTGGTGGGTGTGGACATTTTCTTGCAGTGGCGCAATGGCACGCCCGCCAATCTGGGGGATGCGCTGGCGCCTCTTGGCCTCGAATCGCTGGGGCTGGAACTCATCACCAACCGGGGCGTGAAGGTCTGGCCCGACGGCTTTCCTGAAACCTTCTGTGTGGACCACTGGCGCTGCCGCTTCCGCAACCCTGCAGCCGATGTGCGTTTTGAAGACGTGCTCGAATTGCAGAGCCGCCTGCTCCAGGCCGGTTTTGATATCGTCAAAACCGAAAACCTCTACACCTTCGACGGCCAGCCTGGCTACGCCGCAGTCCACGGATGAACCCTGACCAGATCGCCCTTCTCACCCTCCACGGCAAGGCCGAGGCACTCGAACCCCTGGCCCGCGAGTTGGGCCTGAGCCTGGTGGTTGATGAGGGCTACGACACCGATCAGCTTGGTACCTTCACCGGCGAAACCGCACGCGCAGGCACGCAGGTCGAGGCTGCGGCCCGCAAGGCCCGGCTCGCCTGCGAGCGCAACGGCACGCGGTACGGGCTGGGCAGCGAAGGCAGCTTCGGGCCAGACCCCTATCTCGGCTCTGTGCCTTGGGGCATCGAGGTGGTGGTCTGGTACGACGCCCTTCTGCAGGTGCAGGTGCACGCGGCCCACCAGGGCCCCGAAGTCTGCTGGCGCCAACAGAGTGTGGCCAGCGTGGCCGAAGGGGTGGCATTTGCGCAGTCGGTCGGGTTTCCGGCCCAGGGCGTGGTCGTCGGCAAGCCGGGCGAAGCGGTGTTCAACAAGAACCTGCGCGACGCCGACGCACTGCGCCTAGCACTGGAGCAAGGGCTGCGCCATGGCCCGGTCTGGATGGAAACCGACCTGCGCGCCCATCGCAACCCGATGCGCATGCAGGCGATCGCCCGGGCTGGGGTGGCACTGGGTCAGCGCCTTGCGCAGCGCTGCCCGGGCTGTGGGGCGCGCGGCTTCGGCCCGGTGCGGCTGCTGCCTGGGGCCCGCTGCGACTGCTGCGGGCACCCGACCAGCAACGCCCACGCACAACTGCTGGAATGCCCGGGATGCGGCCATACCGAGGTGCAGAAGCTGCGCGAGACCGTGCCAGCCTCGCGCTGCGAGCGCTGCAATCCGTAACGCGATGTGCAAAGCTGCGTGGCCGTGTGCCAAACTGACACGGCGCCCGCACTGCACCCGCCATGGAATTCCGCCTGATCTACGAAGGCCCCCTGCACGGCCAGGGAGCCAAGTCGTCCCACAAGTGGGACATCCGCCGCGCACTGCATCCGCAGCTTGAACGCCTGTGGCAGACGCGCCCACTGGCCGATCTGGCCGCGAGTCTGCTCGCACCGCCACAGCCTGACAGCTCCTCTGTGTTGGTCGAAAAAGGCGGGCTGCTGTTTGCGCCGCTGGTCACGCAGCGGCTGGACCTGTATGCCGAGCTGTCGGTGCTGCTGTTTCGCCAGCAGCCGCGCGGCACGCTGATCACGGACGGTGGCGACCTGGACAACCGTCTCAAGACACTGCTGGACGGATTGAGGGTGCCGCATGGCTCTCTGGAGGGCCGACGGGAGCTTCCGGCCACACCCGACCCCCGCCCCCTGTTCTGCCTGCTGGAAGACGATGCACTCGTGACCAAGGTCTCAGTCGAGTCGGAGCAATTGCTGCGCCCCGCGCGGCCCGACGAGGTCGTGGCGATTATCAGCGTGCACGTCAAGAAAACCGTACTCAATCACCGCAACCTCACGCTCTGAGCGCGCAAGAGCCGAGCGGCAGGGCTCAGGCGGCCACGCACACCTGGCGCTGCTCTCCCAAGCCGGTGGCGCCCAGGCGCAGCATATCGCCTGCACGCAGAAACCGGGGGTCGGGCTTTTGCCCCAGGCCCACACCGGCTGGCGTGCCCGTCAGCACCACGTCGCCGGGGGCGAGTGTCATGAACTGGCTGATGTAGGCGAGCACCGTCGGCACATCGAAGATGAAATTGCGCGTGGTGCCGTCCTGCATGCGCTGGCCGTTGAGCTCCAGCCACACATCCAGGGTATGCGGATCGGGCAACTCATCGGGCGTGGCCACCCAGGGGCCCAGCGGCGCAAAGCCGTCGTGGCTCTTGCCCTTGTCCCACTGGCCGCCACGCTCCATCTGCCAGGACCGCTCGGAGACGTCGTTGGCCAGCACATAGCCCGCCACATGCGACAGCGCCTGCTCGCGAGACACACGGTACGCGCGCTGCCCGATGACGATGCCTAGTTCGACTTCCCAGTCGGTCTTGGTGGCCCCAGGCGGCAAGACCAGCGGGTCGTGCGGTCCTGCAAGCGCGGTGGCGGCTTTCATGAAGAGCACCGGCTCGGACGGCGGTTGCATGCCCGCCTCGCGCGCATGATCGGCATAGTTCAGCCCCACACAGACGATCTTGCCCACCCCGGCCAACGGGCAGCCCAGGCGCACACTGGATGGCACCACCGGCAAACCCGAGGGGTCGAGCGACGCCATTGCAGCCACCGTTTCTGGGTGCAGCTGCGCCGGCCCCCAGTCTGGCAAGAGGCTGGACAGGTCGCGCAGAACGCCTTGCGCGTCGATGAGCCCGGGCCGTTCCTGGCCCGGTGCTCCGTAGCGAATGATCTTCATGCTGGCTCGGTCCTTGAGCCCCGCATCGCGATGAGGGGCTCGCAAGTAGTGCGGTGTACCGGAGCATAGCGTCCGCCGTGGGGGCTGCGCCGCGGTAAGCGCGCAGGCGGCCCGCGCCGCTTGTGAGGGCGCAGATCCAGCAAAAACCGGACAATGACCGACCGCGTGACACGCTTTTCGCTCTGCCCCTGATTCGCACCATGACGCCTGCCCCACTGCCACCGGATGCACCGGCCCCTGAGCTGCACGCTGAGTCGCCCGGCAGGCCTTCAACAGAGACGCCACGGCCAGGCCCTGAATCGCCCCGTGCGCTCTTCTGGGCATTCACGCAGCTGGCGCTGCAAGGGTTCGGCGGGGTGCTCGCAGTGGTCCAGCGTGAGCTGGTGGAGCGCCGGGGCTGGCTCAGCAATGCCGAATTTGTCGAAGATTGGGCCGTGGCGCAAACCATGCCAGGCCCCAACGTGGTGAACCTGGCCATCATGATCGGCGACCGCTACTTTGGCTGGCGCGGCGCAGCAGCGGCGCTGGCGGGCATGCTGGCGTTTCCCTTGGTGCTGGTGGTGGCGCTGGCCGTGCTGTACGCGCAGTGGGCCGACCGACCTGCGGTGGCCGGCGCCCTCAAGGGCATGGGCGCCGTGGCAGCGGGCCTGATCGCGGGCATGGCACTGAAGCTGGGAGCCAGTTTGCGCAGCCATCCGCTGGGCTGGCCGCTGTGCGTGGCACTCACCGCCGCCACGGTGGTGGCGATGGCGGTGCTGCGCTGGCCGCTGTACGCCATTCTGGCCGTGTGGGGCGGCCTCGCCTGCGTGCTGACCTGGCGAAAGCTGGCTCCATGACCGCCGCAACGTCGCTGTCCTGGGCCGACTGGCTGCACCTGTTCGGCTACTTCCTGTCGCTGTCGCTGCTGGCGGTGGGCGGGGCGATCGCCACCGCCCCCGAAATGCACCGGTTCCTGGTGGACCGCCAGGCGTGGCTCACCGACCCGCAGTTCACCGCATCGATTGCGATTGCGCAGGCAGCCCCCGGGCCGAACGTACTGTTCATCGCGCTCATCGGCTGGAACATCGGTATGAACGCGGGGGGGGCCGGCTGGGCGGGCGGCTTGCTGGGCAGCCTGGGGGTGCTGGTGTGCATGCTGGGCGTGATGTTGCCCAGCAGCGTGCTCACATGGACGGCCACGCGCTGGGGCCATCGCAATCGCCATCGGCGGGGCGTACGGGCCTTCAAACAGGGCATGGCCCCCATCGTGATCGGTCTGCTGCTGGCAACCGCCTGGGTGTTGGCCCGTGCGCATGGCGTGCCCGCCACCGACTGGCCCTTGTGGCTGCTCAGCGCGCTGACGATGCTGCTCGTGTGGCGCACACGGCTACACCTGCTGTGGCTGCTGGGCGCCGGCGCACTGGTGGGCGCCCTGGGCTGGCTTGGTTGAAGGACTATGGCGGTGAGGGCAAGCGACGCGCCCCCAGCCAGGGCACGCTGCGAGCGAGCGTTGCCCAGAGGCCCTCAGCTGATGCGGCGGCCGTTCTCGGCGTAGATGGCGAGGTAGATCGCATCCGACCCGACGTAGGGAGCCTTGGTGCCGAAACCCACCGTGAAGTCCCCAAACGAGAGTGAGCGGATGCCCGCCAGCCCGGCCCGCAGGCGCTCGCGCGTGGGCTCGCGGCCGGCATTGCGCAGCCCTTCAAGCATGACCTGCGCGTTCAGCCAGCCTTCTAGCGCGCTGCCGCTTTGCTGGTAGGCCGCCGCGGCCCCAGTGGCCTTGAGGCTGGACTGGAACTTGCGAACCACCACCGACTTCTGGGAGTTCGCGTCCGGAAACACCTGGGCCAGCGCGAGGCCCCGCGTGGCCGTGGCCAGCTTGGGCATCTCAGACGACACCACTGCCACCGACAGACCTGCCAGTGGTACGCCCGGCGCCTTGGCCCGGAAAGCCAGCACAAAGGCCGTATTGGCCGTGCCGGTAGTGGCCAGCAGCACCGCGCCCGGGCGCTCGGCGGCCACCTTGTCGGCCAGCTCGGCGCCATTGCGGCCATCCAGCGCCAGCGCAAACTCGCCAGCGCGCTCGGCCTTGATGTCGTCCAGCGCCTGGCCCATATCCTTGAGCACCTCTTTGCCGAACGGGTTGTCCAGGTACACCACCGCAATGCGCTTGAGGCCCATTTCGGTGATCTGGCGCACCAGACGCTGCGTTTCATCGCGGTAGCTGGGGCGCAGGAAGAACACGTTCCGGTGCTCGGCAGACCGCAGCGACGTCGCGCCCGTGACCGGGCCCACCGTGGGAATGCCACGGCCTTCCACCAGCGGCAGGATGGCGGCGGTATTGGCCGTGCCCAGCGGCGAGATCAGGGCGAACACCGACTGCGCCTCGACCATGGCGGTGATGTTCTGCAAGGTGCGCGCTGCCACGTAGGCGTCGTCCTTGACCTCCAGGCGAATCTCGCGCCCGAACACGCCGCCGGCCTGGTTGACTTCGGCAAATGCGGCCTTCATGCCGGCCACCTGCTCGGTGCCGGCAGCCCCCAGGGGGCCAGACAGCGCAATGGAACACCCCAGGGTCAGGTGGCGGGCCGACAGGGATTCATCGGCATGGGACGTCTGGGCCCACAGGGGCAGACCCGAAGCGGCGGCCATCTGGGTGGCGCGGAGCAGGAACTGGCGGCGGCTCATGGCAAAAGGGCTTTTGGCGTTGTGGTGATAAAGCCGCGCAGGCTAACGGCTACCGCCGAGTCGCCCTGTCGGATTCGCGACAAGCCCCAGAGCAGACCTACCCTTGAGGCCGCACAGGTCAGCCTGTGGCCTCACCCAGTACGCCGGGCAGCACCGACGCTGCCGTGCCACGCAACAGACAGTGCGCCAGAGCGTCCAGCGCAGAGGGCTGCGGGTTCACGATGACCACGCGTGCGCCGGCCGCGCGAGCGGTGTGCGCCAGGCCTGCCGCAGGGTGCACGGCACCGGCCGTACCCACCACCAACATCAGATCGCATCGCCGGACGGCCGCCTCTGCTTGCGACCAGACCTGCGGCGGCAGGCTTTCGCCAAACCACACCACCGCGGGGCGCAAGGCATTGCCGCAGACCTTGCAACGCGGTGGGCGTTCGTCGGACACACGGTCTTCGCGGCAACAGGGCTGTGGGGTGTCCAGCCAACGCACCGCGCACAAATCCCCGTGCAGTGCCAGTACGTCAGGGCTGCCGGCCGCCTGGTGCAAACCGTCCACGTTTTGAGTGATCAGCGTCAGACGGCCCGGATGGAGCTGTGCGAACCCTGCCAGAGCCCTGTGCGCAGCATTGGGCTGCACGTGGGCCAACAAGGCGCGCCGGTGGGTGTACCAGTCCCACACCCGCTGCGGATGCGCGCGAAACCCGGCGTCGGTGGCCATGTCCTCGGCCCGGAACTGCGCCCAGTAACCCGTCTGGGCGTCGCGAAAGGTGGGCACGCCCGACTCGGCACTCACCCCCGCGCCTGTCAGCACGGCGATGGAGCGCGCCGCCTGCACCCAGCCGCGCACGCGCGCGAGGTCGCCATCGTCCACGACGGGCCCCTCCAAATGCGCGCGTCAGGCCGGCAAACCGCGCTGGCGCAAGGCTTCGTACAGGCACACGCCGCTGGCCACCGACACGTTGAGGCTTTCCACCGCGCCCTGCATCGGAATGCTGACCAACTCGTCGCAGGTCTTGCGCGTGAGCTGGCGCATCCCGCTGCCCTCGGCCCCCAGCACCAGGGCCACCGGGCCACGCAGATCGGCCTGATACAGGGTGCGCGGCGCGTCGCCGCTGGTGCCAATGCACCAGATGTTGCGCTCCTGCAGCTCGCCCAGCGTGCGGGCCAGATTGGTGACCATGAAGTACGGCACCGTCTCGGCCGCACCGCTGGCCACCTTGGCCACCGTGGCGTTGATACCGACGGCATGGTCTTTGGGTGCGATCACCGCATGGGCGCCCGCGCCGTCGGCCACCCGCAGGCAGGCCCCGAGGTTGTGCGGGTCGGTCACGCCGTCGAGCACCAGCAGGAGCGGCACCTGCCCTGCCGCTTCCAGGTTTTCAAGCAGGCCGTCGAGCGAATGCACCTGCTCGACCGCCTGCACACGCGCCGCAACGCCCTGGTGGCCTTGCGTGCCCGCCAGCCGCGCAATACGCAGCCCGTCGGCCTCGATCAGGCGCACACCCGCTTCGCGGGCCCGGTCCAGAAACTGGCGCATGCGGGCGTCGCGGCGCGTGGGCTCGAAGTAGATCTCGACGATGGACTGCGGTGCGGTTTTGAGCCGCACGCCCACGGCGTGAAAGCCGAACAGGACTTTGGGAGTGGAAGACATGGCGCCATTATCCGACGCGCCAACTCGGGCCGAAGCGTTTGCTATTATTTTTATAGCTACAAATGACCTGTGGAAAAGCACAAGCCCTTTAAAACACTTCAAGCCTTTGTCGCGGCTGTCGCGATCAAGGCCTGCGCGTGGTGGGCCACATGGTCGGCCATGAAGCTCGCGATGAAGTAGTAGCTGTGGTCGTAGCCCGGGTGCAGGCGCAGCGTGAGCGGGTGGCCGGCCTGGGCACAGGCGGCCTGCAGCAGCTCGGGCCGCAGCTGGCTGGCCAGAAACTCGTCGGCCTCGCCCTGGTCCACCAGAAGCGGCAGCCGCTCGGTGGCGCTGGCCACGAGCGCCACGGCATCGTGCGCGGCCCAGGCCTGCGTATCGGGGCCCAGATACGCTGCAAGCGCCTTCTGGCCCCAGGGCACCTGGCTGGGCGCGACGATGGGCGCAAACGCCGACACGCTCGCATAGCGGCCCGGGTAGCGCAGCGCGAGGGTGAGCGCGCCATGCCCGCCCATCGAATGCCCGAAGATGCCGCGGCGGCCCGTGGTGGGCCAGTGGGCCTCGACCAGCGCGGGCAGCTCATGTACGACGTAGTCTTCCATGCGGAAGTGCGGAGCCCAGGGTGCTTGGGTGGCATTGACGTAAAAGCCAGCGCCCTGCCCCAGCTCATAGCCCGGGTCGTTGGCCACGGCCTCACCGCGCGGGCTGGTGTCGGGTGCCACCACAATGATCTGGTGCCGGGCCGCATGGGCCTGCACACCGGCCTTGGTGATGAAGTTCTGCTCGGTACACGTCAGGCCCGAGAGCCAGTAGAGCACCGGGCAGGCCTGCCCGGCCAGCGCGGCCGGCGGCAGGTACACGCCCAGGCGCATGGCGCAGCCCAGCGTGGCCGATGCGTGTTGCCACACCTCCTGCCGCCCGCCAAAGCTCGCGTGGTGTTCGATCCGTTCCATGGGGTGGTCCTTGGTCTGTTATTGGGATGGTTCAGCCGGCCCGCGCGGCCGCGCCCTGCATGGCAGCCGAGCTGAGCACCTGCGTGCCGCGCGCCCGGGGCACGGCCTGCGCCAGCGCCGCAGCCACATCGGCGGCCGCAATGGCGCGCCAGCGCTTCGGGATCAACGGGCCCAGGGCCGCGTCCACACGCCCCCACAGCGCCTCGCCGCGGCGATGGGGCTGGCCGAGGGACGCTCGGTCGCCCGCCAGCATCGACGGGCGGGCGATCACCAGGCCCGCCCAGGGCTCGGCCATGAGCGTGTCTTCCAGCTCACCCTTGACGCGGCTGTAGAACACGGCCGAGCGGGCATCGGCCCCGAGCGCGCTCACCAGCCCCAGGCGCTGCGCCCCGGCGGCATGGGCGGCCTGCGCCACGGCCAGGTTGGCATCGAAGTCGACCGCACGAAACGCCGCCTGGCTTCCGGCCACCTTGATCGTGGTGCCCAGCGCCAGATACGCCTCGTGCAGCGGCGGCAGGCTGGGCAGCGCCGCAAAGTCCACCACATGGCAGTGCAGCTTGGGATGCTGCATGGGCAGTGGCTTGCGCACCAGGGCATGCACCGTGCCCACCCCTGGGTCGGCGCACAGTTGCTGCACCAGGCAGCGGCCCACCAGGCCGGTGGCACCCGCCACCAGCACCTGGCGCAGATCGGACGGCACGGCGCTCATGGTGCGTGCTCCGGTCAGGCCGCTTCGGCGTAGTGCACCACGCTGCGGATCGACCGGCCTTCGTGCATGAGATCGAAGGCGTGGTTGATGTCCGTAAGGCCCATCGTGTGCGTCACGAACGGGGCGAGCTGGATGCGCCCGGCCATTGCGTCCTCGACCATGCCGGGCAACTGGCTGCGGCCCTTGACACCGCCGAAGGCGGTGCCCAGCCAGCGTCGCCCGGTGACGAGCTGGAACGGGCGCGTGGCGATCTCTTGCCCCGCCCCTGCCACGCCGATGATCACCGACTGGCCCCAGCCGCGGTGCGCGCATTCCAGCGCCGCACGCATGACCTGCACGTTGCCGATGCATTCGAACGAGTGGTCAACGCCCCAGGTGGTCATCTCCACCACCACCTGCTGGATGGGCTTGTCGTAGTCCTTGGGGTTCAGGCAATCGGTGGCGCCAAACACCCGGGCCAGCTCGAATTTGCCGGGGTTGGTGTCGATGGCGATGATGCGCCCGGCCCCGGCCAGCTTGGCGCCCTGGATCACGGCCAGCCCGATGCCGCCCAGGCCAAACACGGCCACGCTGTCGCCAGGCTGCACCTTGGCGGTGTTCTTCACCGCGCCCAGGCCCGTGGTCACGCCACAGCCCAGCAGGCACACCTGCTCGGGGTTGGCGTCCGGATGCACCTTGGCCAGCGACACCTCGGCTACCACGGTGTATTCGCTGAATGTGGAGCAGCCCATGTAGTGGTACACGGGCTGCCCGTTGTACGAAAAGCGCGTGGTGCCGTCGGGCATCAGGCCCTTGCCCTGCGTGGCCCGCACGGCCACGCACAGGTTGGTCTTGCCGCTCTTGCAAAACAGGCACTCGCCGCACTCGGCCGTGTAGAGCGGAATCACGTGGTCACCGGGCTGCACGCTGGTCACGCCCTCGCCCACCTCGACCACGATGCCGGCGCCCTCGTGGCCGAGCACGGCCGGAAACACGCCCTCGGGATCGTCACCGCTCAGGGTGAAGGCGTCGGTGTGGCACACGCCAGTGTGGGTGATGCGCACCAGCACTTCGCCCTTGCGGGGCGGTGCCACGTCGATCTCGACAATCTGCAACGGCTCTCCAGCCTTGAAGGCGACAGCGGCACGGGACTTCATGAGAGGTTCTCCAGAACAAGAAAAGGACAACGGCAAGCCTGCGATGCAGCCCCGTCAGCGAAGGTAGGAGCGAACGAGGCGCATCAGCTGGTCAATCTCGGCCTGTACCGCGGGCTCGGTGCGGTCGTGGGCGGCGCCAAACGTCTCGCGGAGATGGCTGTCGAGCACTTCGGCCATGAGGCCGTTGGCCGCGCCGCGCAGGGCCGCCAGCTGCTGCAGCAGTGCGCCACAGTCGGTGCCCTGCTGCACGGCACGCTCCAGCGCCTCGGTCTGGCCGCGGATGCGGCGCAGGCGCGTGATGACACGCTTTTTCTCGTGGGCGGAATGGGGCATGGGTAGGTGCGTAAGGTACTGGGGTGGAGTATAGGCCCAGACACAAAAAAGGCCGACCACAAGGGTCGGCCTGCTCTGGCGCATCCAGCGCTCAGGCGTTTGCGGCTTCGTTGCGGGCCACCTGACCGGCTTCAATGGTGATGCGTCGCTCGCACTGGGCTGCGATGTTCCGGTCGTGCGTCACGAGCACCAGGGTTGTCCCCTGCTCGCGGTTGAGTTCAAACATCAGCCGCATGATGGTCTCGCCGGTCGCAAAGTCCAGGCTGCCCGTCGGCTCATCGGCCAGCAGCACCGCAGGTTTGACAACGAAAGCACGCGCCAGCGCCACGCGCTGCTGCTCGCCGCCCGACAGGACCTTGGGGTAATGGTGGAGCCGTTCACCCAGCCCCACCCGTCCGAGCATCTCGGATGCGCGGGCGCGTGCATCGCGCTGGCCCGCCAGCTCCAGCGGCAGCATCACGTTCTCCAGGGCCGTGAGGTTGCCCATGAGCTGGAAGCTCTGGAAGACGAACCCCACCTTCTGGGCGCGCAGCGCGGCCCGGGCGTCTTCGTCCAGGGCGAACAGGTCTTGCCCGTCCAGCCGCACGGTGCCGCGCGTGGGTGTGTCGAGCCCGGCGATGATGGACAGCAGCGTGCTCTTGCCCGAGCCCGACGCGCCGACGATGGCCACGGTTTCCCGTGCGGCGAGGCGGAAATCGATATCCCGCAGAATGTCGAGCGAGCCGGTCGAATCGGCGACCGACTTGAACACATGCTCCACGGAAATCACCGGGAGTGCGCGGGCGGAGGGTTGATCAGACATGAAAGGTTCCGGAACTTGATGCGACATCTCAATCGACGCCACTGTATCGCGGCCGGGGCAACAGCCCTGTGGCTGGGGATTTGCCCCACATGGGTTGCGGCCCAGAATGCGCAGGCCGCAGCCAAGGCACCGGCGGACAAGCGCGGGCCGGCGGTCATCCTGGTGTTGGGTGACTCACTGAGCGCCGAATACGGCATTGCGCGTGGCACGGGCTGGGTGGCGTTGCTCGAACAGCGTCTTGCGCAAGAAAAACTCGCTGCGACAGTCGTCAATGCCAGCGTGAGCGGCGAAACCACCTCGGGCGGGCGCTCGCGGCTGCCGGCCCTGCTGGCGCAGCACAAGCCCACGCATGTCGTGATCGAACTGGGCGGCAACGACGCCCTGCGTGGTCTGCCCCTGCAAAACACCGCCGACAACCTGGGCTGGATGACCCAGGCGGCCCAGCAGGCCGGAGCGCATGTGCTGCTGGTGGGGATGCAGGTGCCGCCCAACTATGGCAGTGACTACGCCAAGCGCTTTGCCGATACCTTCGAGCAGGTCGCAAGGCAGCACAAAGCGGCCGTGGTGCCGTTTTTCCTGAAGGGCGTGGCCGATGGGCCCGATCCAACGAAGCTCTTCCAGCCAGATCGGATCCACCCCAAGGCCGAGGCACATCCCATCATGCTGGGCAATGTGTGGCCCGAGCTTCGCAAACTGCTGCGCTGAACATGCGCTGCAGCCATGGCGCTGTCGGCCAGCACCGATAGGATGTCAGGAACCTTTAACCAGCCGCCGACGGGCTGATGGGGCTTTGGGAGGCCACAGGCTCAGCACCAGGCGTGGCCGCATCGTCCGCCGGAGCCTCGTCGTGGGCTGTGCCGTCGGCCTTGCGTTGGGCACGCTCGCGCGCCTTGTCGGCCTTCTTTTGCTTTTTGGCCAGCTCACGTTGGCGTTTTTCGTATCCGTAGTTGGGAGTGGCCACAAGCTGCTTTCAATGTTTGGGTATCGACTGTAACAAACGCCGACAGGACAGCGAGAGAGACTCAATCTGTCGTGCCGGATGCCGGCGTTGCGACTGGCGTTGCAGCGGGACGCTGTACCGCTGCCCGGTACGCATGCCAGCTCGCATGCCCCAGCAACGGCCCCACCAGCAGAAGCCCTGCCCCCCACAGCCACAGCGCAGCCACCACCAAAGCGGTGATGATCGCGCCCCAGAGCAGCATCACGCCGGTGTTTTCGAGCACCACGCGCATGCTGGTGATGCCAGCCGTGAGCGCATCGGTGTCGCGGTCCAGGATCATCGGAATGGAGACCACCGTGGACGAGAAGACGAGGGCAGCAAACACCCCGCCGACCGCCATGTACACCGCAACGAACGTCCAGTTCTCCGGATTGAAAACCGCCTGCAGCACCCCCGTGGTGGAGGGCATGCCCGTGTTGAAGAACACCGCAAACACCACGAGCGAGGCACGCCCCCAGAGCAGTTCCAACACCACCAGCACCAGCACCAGCATGCCCATGCTGCCCAAGTGCGCGTCCCAGCAGGTGATGGACTGCCCCAGGTCGGCAGGCTGCCCTGCCTCACGCCTTCGGCTGGTGTCGTACAGCCCCATCGCGAGAAAAGGCCCTACCAGCAGGCAACCGCTGGCCAGCGACATGGTGTACTCCGGCCGCGTACGAAACACCCAGGCCAGCACCAAGGCCATGCCCCAGAAGCACGCCCCGTAGAACAGCGCAATCCCAGGAGCGGCGCGCAGGTCTTGCCAGCCAAGCGCCAGCCAGCGCAGCGGATCGGACCAGCGCAGCGGATTCAGCGCGATCGCAGTCGCGGTGCTCGGCGTGTCTTGCGGCATGGGGGTGGCACTCATTGCATTTCTCCCTGCAGCCATTAGGGCTACTGCCCACACCTTAAGTCAGCGGATCGGACGCCGCCACTCAGGAAACTACCACCCCAAGCCCCCGGCAGCGTGCTCGCCTATGCCTGCAAGGCCGCAGCCAGCGCCCGGGCCAAATCGGCCTGCAGATCCTCTACCCGCTCAAGACCGATGGAAAAGCGCACAAGACAACCCGGCTTCAGATGCGGCGTGGGACGCGAGCGCATGGCCGACAGGGTGTAGGGCACCACCAGGCTCATCGGCCCACCCCAGCTGTAACCCAGACGGAACAAGGACAGCGCATCGCAAAACGCATCGACCTGGCGCTGGGTATACCGGGCGTCGAACACCACGCTGAACAGCCCTGCGGCAGCACCCTGCCCGCCGTCGGCCGTACCACACAGCGCCTGCCAGTGCGCATGCCCGGGAGAGTCGGGCAAGGCCGGGTGCAACACCTGCGCCACCTGCGGCTGGGTGCACAGCCAGGCCGCCAGCCGGCGCGCCGCATGGTCATGCGCGCGATAACGCAAGGCCATGCTGGGCAATCCGCGCAGCACGGCCTCGGCGTCGTTGGCGCCCACGCCCAGCCCCAGCCGCATGTGGGTGAGCTTCAGTTGCTGGTGCAAGGCCTCGTCACGCGTGACCACACTGCCCATCAGCACATCCCCGCCACCGTTGGGGTACTTGGTCAGCGCATGCACCGACACATCAACCCCCAGGCGCCCGTCTCCGAGAAGATCGAACGGCGCGAACGCAAGCCCGGCACCCCAGGTGTTGTCCAGCAAGGCCAGCGCTCCGCACTCGCGGCACAAGCGGACCTGGGCTGTCAGATCCGGGAACTCCATCGTGACCGAACCTGGTGCTTCCAGCCACACCAAACGCACGTCCGGAGACAGCTTGGCCGCCAAATCGGAAATGTCCAGCGGGTCGTACAAGACCGGCCGGACACCGAAACGGGCCAGTTCGCCAAACGCCAGGTCCCGGTTCGGGCCGTAGACGTTGTCGGGCAGCAGCACACCGTCGCCCGGTTTCAGCAATGCCAGAGCCACCGAAGCGATGGCCGCCAGGCCGCTGGGCACCAGCAGGCAATGCCGTCCGCCTTCGAGGGAGGCGAGTCGCTCCTCGAGCGCGAACGTGGTGGGCGTGCCGTGCAGGCCATAGGTGTAGCCAGACTTGTTGCGCCAATCCCGCTCGCGCATTGCCGCCACGTTGGCGAACAATACGGTCGAGGCCTTGTGAACGGCGATCTGGGGCGCCTCGAAACCCGCGGGTGGACGGTACGGATGGTGAATGAGCTGGGTGGCAGTCGCCGGCGCCAGCGGCGACGACACAGCGCCGTCGCCCAAAGCAGAGTGATCAGTCATGCGGCGATGGTAGCGCCGCGACCGAACAAGTGCGGCCCACTGCGTCCGCTGCGTGTCGAATCGCCTGCACGCCTTGGTTCGCAAGCGTACGGCCACTCACGCCGACGGCTCCCCGCGATGGTTTCACCCCGCTACAGGGCCACCGCAGTGGGCGCGCGCCACACTGCAGCCCGCCATGGGGCACCACAGGGGATCGAACCGTGTGCAGGACGGAGCGCCAAGGCCTGACAATCGCACCATGCAGCACTCAACCCTCACCCGCTGGCTCCCATTTCTGGGATGGCCCAGACCCAGCCTGGCGCTGCTGAGCGGCGAACTGATGGCGGGAGCCACCGTGGGTCTGATGCTGGTGCCGCAGGGCGTGGCCTACGCCGCGCTGGCTGGCATGCCGCTGGTCACGGGCATCTACGCATCGCTGATACCTGCCTTGGTGGCGGTGCTGTTCAGCGCCTCCAGCCGCCTTGGCGTAGGGCCCACCGCGTTGACAAGCTTGCTCATCGGGGCATCGCTGACAGGACTCGCAGAGCCGGGCAGCGCGCAGTGGGTGGCGCTTGCGGCGTGGATTGCGCTGCTCTCCGGTCTGCTGCAACTCGGCATGGGAATCGCGCGCTTTGGCTGGCTGCTCAATCTGGTACCGTCTCCAGTGCTCAATGGCTTTACCCAGGCCGCCGCGCTGCTGATCGTGGCATCGCAGCTCCCGGCCCTCACCGGGCTGCGCTCCGACTGGACAGCACTGCTCGGCACTCCCTCCTTCGGGCACTTTGATCTGGCCGCTGCCGGGTTTGGCCTGGGAAGCCTGGCGGTGCTGGTGCTGGCACGGCGCTGGAAGCCACACGCACCGGCTGCCATGGTGGTGATTGCGGGCGCGGCCGCACTGAGTTGGGCCCTGGGGTATGCAGAATCGGACGGTGCCGTCATCGGCCCGCTGCCGTCTGGGTTGCCTGCGGCCTACTGGCCGGGCGCCCTGCCATGGCACACCCTGTCGGCGTTGATCATGCCCGTGCTGGTGGTGACGCTGGTGAGCTTTCTGGAAACGGCCTCCAGCGCCAAGGTAGAGAGCCAGCGCTCCGGAGTTCGCTGGAATGAAAACCAGGATCTGATCGGTCAAGGCCTCGCCAAGATCTCCAGCGGTCTGTGCGGCAGCTTTGCCACGAGTGCGTCCTTCTCACGCTCCGCGTTGAATCTCTACGCTGGGGCCAAAACCGGCTGGGCCACGGTGTTTGCCATCGTGCTCGTGCTCGTCGTGCTGCTGTGGCTCACACCAGCGCTGTACCACGTGCCGCAATCGGTGCTCGCCGCCGTGGTCATCACGGCGGTCACGAGCCTGCTGAAGCCCTCGTCGTTCGTGCAGTTGTGGCGCGTGTCCCGAATCGAGGCGGCCATGAGCGGTGTGACCTTCGCGCTGACACTGGCCACTGCACCCCGCATGTATTGGGGCGTGCTGGTCGGCATTCTGATGAATCTGAGCCATTTTTTGTACCACCGCCTGCATCCGCGCATTATTGAGGTCGGCCTGCACCCTGATGGCAGCCTGCGCGACCGGCATCTGTGGCATCTGCCACCGCTGGCGTCGGGTTTGCTCGCTTTGCGCATGGACGCCGAACTCGACTTCGCGTCCGCCAGTGCACTGGAACAACGTGTCAGCGATCATCTGAGCGAGCACCCTGAGGTGGTGCATCTGTGCCTGCTGGCCCAACCGATCAATCGCATTGACGCCACTGGCGTGGAGTGCTTTGCCCGGTTGCGCACACTGGTGCAGTCGAGAGGTGGGACGCTGCACCTGTCAGGCGTCAAACTGCCTGTCGAGCAAGTACTTCGCCGCGCAGGGCTGCTGGACGACCAGAGCCCAGGGCTGGCAATCTACCGCACCGACGCCGACGCGCTCTCAGCGCTGCGCCAGTTGGATTGCGGCAGCCATGCCTGACCTTCCGAGACACAGCTCCCGCACGCCTCGCACCGTCGCGGTCTGAGCTCTGGCCACTGCTACACTTCTCGCAACTCAGCGTGTGTCCTTTTGTGACTGACTCCCAGGCCCCTTATCTCGTCGATGTGCGCCAGTTGCGCCTGGACACGGCACACGCGTTGGTCGCACAAACCGCGAACGGGTTGCCAGCAACGAGCCCGTTGGATGGCCCCACAGGCTACGTGCAAGGACTGATCGACGGCCTCTGCGAACTGTCTCTGCGCGACCCCCTCACCGGCCTCGCCAACCGACGGCACTTTCGCACCGTACTTGAGCGCGAACTGGACCGCGTGACCCGCTCTGGTGAAGCCGCATTGCTTCTCATGCTCGACATTGATCATTTCAAGTCGGTCAATGACGTGTATGGGCATTCGGCGGGCGATCGCGTACTGCAAGCCGTGGCACGCACCCTTGCATCGTGCGTGCGCCCTATGGACACCCTTGCGCGCTATGGCGGGGAAGAATTCGCCGTGGTGCTGCCCGCATGCCAGGCGGCCTTCGGCCGTGTGGTGGCAGAGCGCATTCGCAGGGCCGTGGCCAGCACGTCCATTGAGGTAGCGCCGCAGACCCAGATCCAGGTCACGGTCAGCGTGGGCGGAGCCTTTGCCCTGCAATGGATCCGATCGACCACGATGCTCTGGATCGACCGCGCGGACCAGCAGCTGTACCTGGCGAAGTCTTCGGGGCGCAACTGCGTGCAGATCGAAGAGCAGCCCGACAGCACCGTGAGCGCCGAGGAAAAGAGCCTGCTCTTCGGGCCGATGTACTCGCCCTCGGGCTGGGGTGAGCTACCGCCCCCATCGGACACTGGCGTGAACTGAAAGTAAGAGATGAGCGACGCACAGTCCCCGAACCTGCCCTCGACTCCCGAGTCCGGTGCCACCAACACGCCTGCCACGGCAGAAGTGGTATCCGGTGCCCGCATCATTGCCGTGACCAGCGGCAAGGGCGGCGTGGGCAAAACCTTCGTCTCGGCCAACCTGGCTGCTGCGCTGACCCGCCGTGGGCAGCGGGTGCTGGTGCTCGATGCCGACCTGGGCCTGGCCAACCTGGACGTGGTGCTGAACCTGCACCCCAAGGTGACGCTGCACGATGTGTTCACCGGCAAAGCCACGGTGGAGGAAGCCATCGTCCGCGCCCCTGGCGGCTTTTCCGTACTGCTGGCTGGCTCGGGCATGGTCGAGTATTCGCGGCTCACCCCTGAAGTGCGCAACCAGTTCCTTAGTGTGATCCAGTCGCTGGCCCCGCAGTACGACGTGGTGTTGCTCGACACGGGGGCCGGTATTTCCGATGTGGTGCTGTTCTCGGTATCGCTCGCCTCAGAAGTGCTGCTGGTCGCAACCCCTGAACCCACCTCCCTGACCGACGCCTACGCGGCCATCAAGGTTCTGGCGATGCAGCAAAAACGCCAGCATGTGCGCCTGGTGATCAACCAGGCTGCGCGGCCTGGCGACGGACGCGCCATCACTGGCCAGCTACAGCAGGTGCTTGATCGGTTTGTAAGCGCCCAAGCCGGTCGGCCGCTGCGCCTGATCCACATGGGCGACATTCCCGCCGACCCCTACGTGCGTGAAGCGGTGATGCGCCGCCAGTTGCTGCTGCTGCAAACCCCGGGCTGCCCGGCGGCCCTGGCGATGGCGCAGCTTGCGGGCAAGATCGAATCGACCCTGCTGTCGCCAGCCGCCTGACGCATTGCCGCACCAGCGGCCCCGGCACCCGCGCTGGCCAGCGCTCCGCCGCCCTGGAACACTGGTAGCCATGACTGCTGTACTCAACGTTTCCTGCTACAAGTTTGTCGCGCTGCCCGATGCGCAGGCATTGCGCCCAGTGTTGCTGGCGCGCGCGCAAGACCTCGCGCTCAAGGGCACGGTTCTGCTGGCCGAAGAAGGCATCAATTTCTTCTTGGCCGGCACGGCCGAGGCCGTGCGCAGCTTCGTCGATGGGCTGCGTGCCGACCCGCGTTTTGCCGACTTGGACGCCAAAGAAAGCTGGTCGGAGCACGTACCGTTCAAGCGCATGTTGGTGAAGATCAAGCGCGAAATTATTCGCATGGACCACCCCACCATCAGACCGGCAGCTGGGCGCGCGCCCTCGGTTGCGCCCGCAACGCTGAGGCGCTGGCTGGACCAGGGCCACGACGACGAGGGTCGTCCGGTGGTGACACTGGACACGCGTAACGCGTTCGAGGTCGACTGCGGCAGCTTTGCGGGCGCGGTGGACTGGCGGATCCACAAATTCACTGAGTTTCCGCAGGCGCTGCGGGCGCACAAGGCGGATCTGATGGACAAGACCGTGGTGAGCTTCTGCACCGGCGGCATCCGGTGTGAAAAGGCCGCCATCCTGATGCGCGAAGAAGGCCTGCCGCACGTGTACCAGCTCGAAGGTGGCATCCTGCGGTACTTTGAGCAGACCGACGGCGCGCATTACCAGGGCGGCTGTTTCGTGTTCGACGAGCGCGAAGTGCTGGCCCCCAGCCTGGAGCCTGCGCCACCGCACCGGAGCGAATGTCCGACTGCTACCGCTTGAAGCGCCTCGGCGGCAGCGGAATCCTCTCGCGATCCCCGGGAATGACCGGCATGCGTCCGGCCTCCCAATCGTCTGCCGCTCGCACAATGCGCTCGCGGTGGCTGGACACAAAGTTCCACCAAAGGTAGCGCGGGGCATCCAGCGCTGCGCCCCCCACCACCACACAACGCACGGGCTCGCGGCCGGCCTGCAGTGAGGCACCGCACCCGGCCGCCAACACCTGCAGGTGCCCGGATGGCAGGTCCGTGCCATCCACGGACGGGCTGCCCACTGCAGCGTACACCGCCAACTCGGGCGCGAGCGCCGGAATCTTGATCGTCTGGTCAGCGGGCAGGCAAATGTCCAGACATACGGCATCCACGCCGGTGGCCACGCCAGCCTGATGGCCCCAGGCAGCACCCAGCAGCAGGCGCACCTGCGCACCGTCCAGCTCCAGCAGGGGCACCTGCGCGGCGGGCGTGTGTTCGAACGCCGGTTCTGATGCCTCCAGCGACAGCGGCAGTGCGAGCCAGAACTGCAGGCCATGCTGCGTCCACTGGCCTGGAAGGTCGGGCGGTCGCCGTTCAGAGTGCACGACACCGCGCCCGGCGCGCATCCAGTTGATGGCACCTGGCTCGATCAGTTGCACGGTGCCCAGACTGTCGCGGTGCAGGATCGCACCGTCGAACAGATAGGTGAGTGTTCCGAGCCCAATGTGCGGGTGCGGTCGAACGTCCTGCGCAGCATCGGGCCCTACAGGCGATGGGCCGAAGTGGTCCATAAACACGAACGGGCCCACAGCCGAGCGCTGAGCGGACGGCAGCAGCCGCCTCACCAGCATGCCGCCGCCCAAGTCATGCTGGCGGCCGCTGATGGACGGGGGATGCTCCACACGGGGCATACGGGCGCGCTCGGATTGCGGTGCGCCAGACTGGCCGATCAGCCGGCGATGCGCTGGGCCACTGCGGCCACGCGTTGGCCGAACTGGCGACCGGTTTCCAGGTCACCGGCAAACATTTCGGCGGCCGATGCATCCGACGGAGACTGCGCCATGGCACCGCTGAAGGAGCCGATCCAGTTCACATCGTTGCGCTGCGCGGCCTTGGAATTGGCCGGCATCATGCCGGTGCCCACCCACACGCCGCTGTGCTGCATGGCCAGGTGAAACAGGTAATCCAGCGTGACCTGCTTGTCGCCGTTGGTGCTGGCACTGTTGGTAAAGCCTGCAAACAGCTTGTCTTTCCATGCTTGGGTGAACCACGCTTTGGAAGAGGCATCGGCGAACTTCTTGAACTGCCAGCTCGGGCCCGCCATGTAAGTGGGCGATCCCAGGATGATCGCGTCTGCTCCCGCAAGTGTCTCCCAGGCGCCCTCGGGCACATTGCCATCGGCGTCGATGGCGACGAGCTGCGCACCTGCGCCGTCCGCCACGGCTTGCGCCAGGCGCTGGGTGTGGCCGTAGCCCGAATGGAACACAACAACAATTTTGGCCATGGAATCAACTCCTAGTGGAAAAAGCTCTGAAAGTGCCGCACGGCTTCCAACCGCCGGCGAAGGTTAGCGCGCACAGGGCCCCACCGGGTCGTACCCGGGCTTTGGCCCCTGCATCGGCAGGGTTCATGGGCAGAGGTCAAACACCAGCACCTCAGCCTGCTCCGCGTGCTCCAGCCTCAACACGTTTTCGCCCTCCAGCATGAGGGCATCGCCTCCGCTCAAAGCCTGGCCGTTGGCCGTGAGCGTGCCGCGCACCAGATGCACATAGACCTTGCGGGCGGGGTCCAGGCCCTGCTCCACCACATCGCCAGCGCCCAGCAACCCCGCATACAAACGCGCGTCAGCGTGGATGCGCACAGAACCATCCGCACCGTCTGGGGACGCCACCAACCGCAGACGACCCTGCTTTTCGGCATCGGCAAAACGCTTTTGTTCGTAGCCAGGGGCCACGCCCGCGGACGAAGGTTCAATCCAGATCTGCAGGAAGTGCGTGCTCTGTCCCTTGGCGTGGTTGAACTCGCTGTGCTGCACACCAGTGCCTGCGCTCATGCGCTGCACGTCGCCCGGGGGAATCGTCTGCACATTGCCCAGGCTGTCCTTGTGCGCAAGCTCGCCCGACAGCACGTAGCTGATGATTTCCATGTCGCGGTGGCCGTGCGTGCCGAAACCGGTACCGGGCGCGATGCGGTCTTCGTTGATGACACGCAGGTTGCCAAAGCCCATGTGGCGCGGATCGTAGTAGCCCGCAAACGAGAAGCTGTGGAACGACTGCAGCCAACCGTGGTCGGCGTAGCCGCGGTCTTGGGAGCGGCGCAAAGTCAGCATGAACAATCTCCTTGAGTGGACTCCACTGTACGAACCCGCCGGCATTGCGAGGCACAGCGGGATTGATGGCATCATTCAAACCAATTGAACCGAAAGACTCGCACCATGCAAAATGCCCGCGATGTGCTGACCCCTGACAGTCTGACCATGCTGCAGGTCATCGCCGAAGCTGGGAGCTTTGCAGCCGCCGCCCGCCGCCTGGGGCTGGTGCCCAGCGCGCTCACCTACCGGGTGCGACAGATCGAAGACGCGCTGGACGTGCTGCTCTTTGACCGCAGCGCCCGGCAGGCACGCCCCACGGCAGCCGGTGCCGAACTGCTGCGCGAAGGCGCACGGCTGCTGGGCGACATCGACGCCGTGGCGCACCGCGTGCGCCGGGTGGCCACGGGCTGGGAGCCCCAACTCACCATTGCCACCGACGGCGTGATCTCCCCCCACACCATGCTGGAGCTGGTAGAAGCCTTTTTTGCCATGGCTCCGCCCACGCGGCTCAAGCTGCGCGATGACATCATGTCGGGCACGCACGAAGCCCTGACCTCGGGGCGGGCCGACCTGGCCATTGGGGTGTCGGTGGCGGGCTCGGATGTGGCTGGTCTTCAGCAAGCGCTGCTGGGCGAGCTGCTGTTCATCTACGTAATGGCTCCCCACCACCCGCTGGCGCAGGCACCTGAGCCCATCACCGACGCCGTGATGCTGCAGCACCGCGCCGTGGCCGTGGCCGACTCGGCCCAGCGCGGCGGCATGACCATGGGACTGCTGGGCGGACAGGACGTGCTCACGGTGGACACCATGCAGGCCAAGCTGCAAGTGCAGCTGCGCGGGCTGGGCGCAGGCTTTCTGCCGCAGCCCATGGTGCAGCCCTACCTCGATGCCGGTCACCTCGTGACCAAGCGGGTGGCGCGGCCCGAGCGGCGCGTGCGCATGCACTATGCGTGGGGCGGGCCAGGCTTCAACGCGCCAGGCCGCGCGCTGCAGTGGTGGCTGGCCCAGCTGCAAAGCCCCACCACCCGCACGGCCCTGCTGGAAAACCATCACCGCTTTTGACCTGTGCCGGGTGCGGACATGTGCCCGCCGCGTGTAGAGTGGGGTGCAGCGCCCGGTGCGCTCGCTTGCACGCACCCCCCTTCAGAACACGAAAGGATTTGCCATGGCCACCTACCGAAGCCTCCCCCGCAATGCCGCCTCGGCCCCTGCATCCCTTGGGGTGGCCACGCCGAGCCGTCGGCACATTGCAGTCGTGGGCGCGGGCATGGCGGGCATCGCCTGCGCACGCACGCTGATGCAGGCGGGCCATCGCGTGACGCTGCTCGAGCAGGCAGCACAGGTCGGCGGGCGCATGACCAGCCACGACAGCCCGTTTGGCAGCTTTGACGCAGGCGCGCAGTACTTCACCCTGCGCGACCCGCGGTTTGCACTGGCCATCGACACCGTACCCGGCGTATGCCGCCGCTGGTCGGCCAACCAGGTGCGCGTACTCGACGCCACAGGCCATGTGGTCTCTCAGGGCATGGCCACTGGCGAGGCCCACTGGGTGGCTGCCCCGCGCATGGACGCCCTGCTGCACGCCTGGGCCGAGCCCCTGCAGCAATCGGGGGCGCTGCAGCGCCACATGCGCGTGCGCCGCATCGAGCGCGACCCGCTCGCCCCCCAGCGCTGGCAGCTGCGCACCGAATCCCCTGAGGGTGCCGTACACGTCGAGGCCGGTCTGGACGCCGTGGTGCTGGCCGTGCCCGCCACCGCTGCGCAGGCCTTGCTGGAGCAGTCGGGTATCGACAGCAGCTTGCTCGAATCCCTGGCCCGGGTGTCGATGGCACCGTGCTGGACGCTCATGCTCGCCTACCCGCAAGCCGTGGCCCCGGGCCTGACCACGCTGGGCCCGCACTGGAACGCCGCGCGCAGCACACACCACCGCATCGCCTGGCTGGCGCGCGAGTCGTCCAAGCCCGGCAGATCGGCCGTGGAACGCTGGACGGTGCAGGCCAGCCCCGCCTGGTCGGCCGAGCACCTGGACGACCCGGCCCCGCGTGTGCAGGCCAAACTGCTCAAGGCCTTTGCCGAAGTCACAGGTATCCGCGCCGAGCCCGCCCACGCCAGCACCCACCTGTGGCGCTACGCCCAGACCACCCACCCCGCGGGCCGCAGCCACCTGTGGGACGCGGGCCTGGGCCTGGGGGCCTGCGGCGACTGGTGCCTGGGCCACCGCGTGGAAGACGCGTTTGTCTCCGGCCTGGAGATGGCGCTCGCGCTTGCATGAGCGCTGCCGCTGCGGCACCCAACGCCACGCCCATCCCGCACCGCCCTGCAGGGCGGTATGCAGGGCGCTTCGCACCCTCGCCCACCGGCCCGCTGCATGCGGGCTCGCTCGTGGCCGCCCTGGCCAGTTGGCTCGACGCCCGCGCGCACGGCGGGCAGTGGCAGGTGCGCATCGAAGATGTGGACACGCCCCGCTGCCAGCCGGGTGCAGACGCCACCATCCTGGCCCAACTCGCACGCTGCGGCCTGCACCCTGACGGCCCGGTGCTGTGGCAGTCCGCACGCAATGCGCGCTATGCGCAGGTGCTGGAGCACCTGCTGGCCCACCACCTGGCCTACCCCTGTGCCTGTACGCGCAAAGACATTGAGCAGCACCACCTGGCCGCAGGGCACGAGCGCCAGCGCCACCACGCGCTGCCCTACCCCGGCACCTGCCGACAAGGCCTGCACGGGCGCAGTGCCCGCGCCTGGCGGTTTCACACCGCAGAGTTTGAACCAAAAGCGGCTGAGATCCAGCAAAATCAAGCACGACATGCTCATTTTTCAATAGCAACCGACGGCATCCACTGGCACGATCGCCGCCTGGGCTGGCAGCAGCAGCGCGTGACCGAGGCGGTGGGCGACTTCGTGCTGCGGCGGGCCGACGGCCTGTGGGCCTACCAGCTGGCCGTGGTGGTGGACGACGCCGACCAAGGCATCACCCACGTGGTGCGCGGCGAAGACCTGGCCGACAACACACCGCGGCAGATCCTGCTGCAGTGCGCGCTCGGCCTGCCCACACCGCAGTACCTGCACACGCCGCTGGTGCGCGACGCCTCGGGCGAAAAACTGTCCAAGCAGCATGGCGCTGCCGCCGTGGATCTGAGCGAGCCTGTGGCCGCACTGGCCCGGGCGGCTGCCGTTCTGGGCCTGCCCGCATTGCCACTTTCGCACCACATTCCGCTCGCAGAGGCACTTTCCTACTGGGTGAATGCGTGGACGCGAATCTACAATGGGGCATCGTGACCGAAACCATGCTTTCTACAGTGGCGGACCAAGCCTCCGGAACAGGAGCCACCGCCATGCCGTCTGCGGGCCAAGCCCCTGCAGGCGTCGCCCATCCCAAGACGATCAAGAGTTTCGTACGCCGCGCAGGCCGTACCACCACCGGCCAGGCCAAGGCTCTGGAGGAGTTCGGCCCGCAGTACCTCCTTTCTTACGCCGCCCAGCCGTTTGACGCGCATGCAGCCTTCGGCCGCACGGCGCCGCTGATCCTGGAAATCGGCTTCGGCATGGGCGAGGCCACGGCGCACATCGCCCGGGTGCGACCGGCCGACAACTTTTTGTGCTGCGAAGTGCACGAACCCGGCGTGGGCGCACTGCTCAAGCGCATCGGGGAGCACGGCATCACCAACATCCGCATCCTGCAGCACGATGCGGTGGAAGTCATCGACCACATGCTGGCACCGGCCAGCCTGGATGGCGTGCACATGTTCTTTCCAGACCCCTGGCACAAAAAGAAGCACAACAAGCGCCGCCTGATCCAGCCGCCTCTGGTAGCGAAGCTGGCGGCCCGACTCAAGCCCGGTGGATACATCCATTGCGCCACCGACTGGCAGCCCTACGCCGAGCAGATGCTGCAGGTGCTGGGGTCCGAACCGCATTTGCAGAACACCGCAGACGGCTTTGCGCCGCAGCCGGACTACCGCCCACTCACCAAGTTCGAAAACCGGGGCCTGCGCCTCGGCCATGGTGTGTGGGACGTGGTCTTTCGCCGCCGCCCCTAGCGCACTAGCCATCAGCGACCTGCCCCACTTTCGCACCCGACCACCTATGAAGCCCATCTTGCAGCACCTGGTTGAAATGACCGGCCACCGCGACCACCTGCGGCTGGAGGTGTCGGTGCTCTCGACTCTGCAAAAACTCAGCAGCATCAAGGAAGTGCGGGCGCTGGAGTTGTTCAACGACCACGGCGCGGCATTTTTGCGGCCGCGCACCTGGGTACAAGACGGGCAGCTCGTCTCCACCGACTCCGAGGCCGCAGCAGACCCGCGGCGTGTGCCTCTGGAGCAGTACCCCGAGCTGGCCGAGTGCGTGAGCCAGCACGGCGATAGCGCGCTGGCCAACCCGCGCCGCGGACAGCACATCCTGTGGCTGCCGGTGTGGATGCAGGACAAGGTCAGCACCTGCCTGGAGATCACGCAGTCGCGCCCCTTTTCAGCGCACAAGCTCGACGTGCTCAAAGGCGTGTTTCTGGTGTACCAGAACTACCAGAGTCTGCTGGACTACAGCGAGCGCGATGCGCTGACGGGGCTGTTCAACCGCAAGACCTTCGACGAGCAGTTTGCGCGCAATGCGGCCAACACGGGCGTGAGCAGCCAGCCGCAAAACGCGCAGTCCATGATCAGCGAGGAAGTGCTGGCCGAAAACGCGCCGGTGCAGAACTGGCTGGCCGTGGTCGACATCGACCACTTCAAGCAGGTCAACGACCGTTTCGGTCACCTGTACGGCGACGAGGTGCTGATCCTGATCGCCAACATCCTGCGCACCTCGTTCCGCTCGCACGACCGCATCTTCCGCTTCGGCGGCGAAGAATTCGTCGTGCTGCTGCGCAACACCACACTGGCCAAGGCACACCAGGTGTTCAACCGCTTCCGCGAAACCGTGCAGAAGTACGACTTCCCGCAGGTGGGCCGCGTCACCGTGAGCCTGGGCTTTGTGAGCACCACGCGGGGCTCGCCAGTCGAAATCCTGGGTCAAGCCGACCAGGCGCTGTACTACGCCAAAGAACACGGCCGCAACCAGGTCTGCTACTACGACGACCTGATCGCCCGAGGCCTGTTGCAAACGGCCAAGGTGGCCAACGACGACGTCGAGCTGTTCTGAGCAACCCCGCGCCATCGCGCGGTCTGCCTGTGTGCGGCAGGCACACTCCCATCGCTGGCCGCCAAAGCCCCTGCCGCCTACAACTCCGCCCAGTCATGCCCTGCCCGCGGCCCTGAAGGGAGGCCGCAGCTGGTGCACGCATCGGCCCTAGCAGCCGCTGCTTTCATGCCATTTAGGCCGCTTGTGCTTGAAAACCAAGCACGAGCAGCTCCTGTTTTGATAGCAAGACATCCTCGCCTTCTACCGCAGCAACGTCGCCAGCGGGCCATCTTCGAGAACAAAGGTGCGGATCAACCCACCCGACTCGGTGCCCCGTATGCCTAGAAGCACGGTCACGCAGCCGCATCCCAGGAAATCAACAGGCACCGCGCCCGCAAGCTACCCACCACCTAGCTCCCCTCACCTAGCACCGCCTACCGACGAACGCAACGTCGTGGCCGCCCATTGAGTGGCTCTGAGAGACCCCCATGCCAGGGCAGGCTTGCCCCCATAAGGCACAACGCCCGGCGTGCCGGGCGTTGGGGTGCATGAGATCCGTACCGGCCCACCGCGCACCGCGCGGGGCCCGGTCGGCGCGGCTCATCAGGTGCGCTGGGCCACCCAGTCGGCCACGCCCGCCAGAGCGGCAGGCAGCGCCGCTGCGTTGGTGCCGCCGGCCATGGCCATGTCGGGCTTGCCACCACCCTTGCCGCCCACCTGCTGGGCGACAAAGTTCACCAACTCACCGGCTTTGACCTTGCCAATGCTATCGGCCGTGACACCCGCGGCGAGCTGCACCTTGTCGCCGTCCACGGCGGCCAGCACGATGGCTGCGGTCTTGAGCTTGTCCTTGAGTTTGTCCAGTGTGTCGCGCAGCGTCTTGGCATCGGCACCCGCCAGCGTGGCGGCCAGCACCTTGATGCCCTTCACATCGACCGCCTGGCCCGCCAGTTCGTCGCCCTGCGAGGACGCCAGCTTGCCCTTGAGGGCCGCCACTTCCTTCTCCAGCGCACGCACTTGCTCCAGCGTCTGGCCGATGCGGTTTGTGAGCTCCGCCACCGGAGCCTTGAGGGCACCTGCGGCCTGACCCACCGTGTCTTCGAGCTGCTGCAGGTAGGCCAGCGCGTTCTGGCCCGTCACGGCCTCGATGCGGCGCACACCCGCGGCCACGCCGCCTTCGGCCACGACCTTGAACAGGCCGATGTCGCCCGTGCGCTGCACGTGCGTGCCGCCGCACAGCTCACGGCTGGTGCCGATGTCGAGCACGCGCACGGACTCTCCGTACTTCTCGCCGAACAGCATCATGGCGCCGGTCTTCTGGGCCGACTCGATGTCCATCACACGCGCCTCGGTGGCGGTGTTGGCCAGGATCTCGGCGTTCACGCGGCGCTCGATCTCGCGGATCTCGGCGTCGGTCACCGGCGCACCGTGCGCAAAGTCGAAGCGCGTGCGATCGGCGTTGACCAGGCTGCCCTTTTGCTGCACGTGGGCGCCCAGCACCTCGCGCAGGGCCTTGTGCATGATGTGCGTGACCGAGTGGTTGCGCATGGTGGCGGCACGCAGCGCCATGTCCACCTCGGCCGCCACGGTGTCGCCCACGTTCAGGGTGCCGGTGGTCAGCGTACCGTGGTGGCCGAACACGTCGGCCTTGATCTTGAGGGTGTCTTCCACCGCGAAGCGGGCTGAACCGCTGGTGATGACGCCCTGGTCACCCACCTGGCCACCGCTTTCGGCGTAGAACGGCGTGGTGTCGAGCACCACCACCCCCGCCTCGCCCGCGCGCAGCTGCGCGGCGGCCGTGCCGTCCACGTAGATGGCCACGATCTTGGCGGTCTCGCTCAGGCGCTCGTAGCCGGTGAAGGTGTTGGCCACACCCGTGTACTCGAGCGCACGGTCCATCTTGAACTTGCCAGCCGCGCGGGCCTGGGCCTTTTGTTTGTCCATGGCGGCGGCAAAACCGGCCTCGTCCACCGTCAGGCCGCGCTCGCGGCACACGTCGGCCGACAGGTCGAGCGGGAAGCCGTAGGTGTCGTGCAGCTTGAAGGCCACGTCGCCGGGCAGCACCTTGGCGTCGCCCGCCAGGGCGGCGTCCAGAATCTCCATGCCGTTGGCCAGCGTCTCGAAGAAGCGCTCTTCCTCGGCCTTGAGGATGTCGGTCACGCGCTGGGCGTTCTGCGCAAGGTTGGGATAGGCATCGCCCATCAGCGCGACGAGGTCCGGCACGAGCTTGTGGAAGAACGGCGTCTTGCGGCCGAGCTTGTAGCCGTGGCGGATGGCGCGGCGGATGATGCGGCGCTGCACGTAGCCACGGCCTTCATTGCTCGGAATAACGCCGTCGGCCACCAAGAACGAGGTGGCGCGGATGTGGTCGGCAATCACCTTGAGCGACGGGTTGGCCAGGTCGGTGCAGCCCGTTTCGCGGGCAGCGGCCTTGATGAGCGCGTCGAACAGGTCGATCTCGTAGTTGCTGTGCACGTGCTGCAGGATGGCCGCCAGGCGCTCCAGGCCCATGCCGGTGTCCACACAGGGTGCGGGCAGCGGCTTGACGGAGCCGTCCGGCTGCATGTCGAACTGCATGAACACGTTGTTCCAGATCTCGATGTAGCGATCGCCGTCCTGCTCGGGGCTGCCCGGAGGGCCACCGGCCACCTCAGGGCCATGGTCAAAGAAGATCTCGGAGCACGGGCCGCAAGGACCGGTGTCGGCCATCATCCAGAAGTTGTCGGACTGGTACTTGCCGCCCTTGTTGTCGCCAATGCGTACCACGCGCTCGGGCGGCAGGCCGATTTCCTTGGTCCAGATGTCGTAGGCCTCGTCGTCGTCGATGTACACGGTGGCCCAGAGGCGGTCGGCCGGGAGCTTGTACACCGTGGTCAGCAATTCAAACGCCCACTTGAGCGAATCGCGCTTGAAGTAGTCGCCAAAGCTCCAGTTGCCCAGCATCTCGAAGAAGGTGTGGTGCCGCGCGGTGTAGCCCACATTCTCCAGATCGTTGTGCTTGCCGCCCGCACGCAGGCAGGCCTGCACCGAAGCCGCGCGCACGTAGGGGCGCTTGTCAGTGCCCAGGAACACGTCCTTGAACTGCACCATGCCCGAGTTGGTGAACATCAGCGTCGGGTCATTGCCCGGCACCAGGGGGCTCGATGCCACCACGGTGTGCCCCTTGGAGGCGAAGAAGTCCAGGAAGGTCTTGCGGATGTCGGCAACAGAGAAAGTCGGAGTGCTCATGGTGGGTACGGAGGTTGTGCGCAACCTGCAGACACGCAGGCACGCGGACGCTGAGACCAACCGGCGATTATAGGTTTCTGGCCATGTCACCAGAGGCGCAGCGGCGCTGAGCTCTGCGCGCTATGCTGCGCTGTAGCCGGTGCCCGCAAGGCTCCCACCCACCCCGAAGCGGCGCCGCCGTGCGCCTCTACTGCCCAACTGGCTTTTGACACCATGCCCGACCACGCCTCTCCTCTTTCGCTGCTTCGCGACCCCAGCCTGCTCAAGACCGACGGCCTTATTGACGGCCAGTGGGTCACAGGCGGTGGCCGTTTCGATGTGCACGACCCGGCCACGGGACGCAAGCTGGCCGACGTGGCCAACCTCGGCCCGCAGGATGCCGAGGCGGCCATCGCCGCAGCCGACCGCGCCTGGCCCGCATGGCGCACCAAGACGGCAAAGGAGCGCAGCATCTTGCTGCGCAAGTGGTACGACCTGCTGATGGCGCATCAGGACGACCTGGGCCGCATCATGACGGCCGAGCAAGGCAAGCCCCTTCCAGAGGCCAAGGGGGAAGTGGCCTACGGCGCAAGCTTTGTCGAATGGTTTGCCGAGGAGGCCAAACGCATCAATGGCGAAACGCTGCCACAGTTCGACAACAACCGCCGCCTGCTGGTGCTGCGGCAACCCATTGGCGTGTGCGCGGCTATCACGCCCTGGAACTTCCCGCTGGCGATGATCACGCGCAAGGTGGCACCCGCCCTGGCGGCAGGCTGTCCAGTGGTCATCAAACCGGCCGAGCTGACCCCGCTGACCGCACTGGCGGCCGCGGAACTGGCCTTGCGTGCGGGCATTCCACCCGGGGTGCTCAATGTGATCACTGCGGATGCAGCGCAATCGGTCGCCGTGGGCAAGGTGCTGTGCGCCAGCGACGTGGTGAGACACCTGTCCTTTACCGGCTCGACCGAGGTCGGACGCATCTTGATGGCGCAGTGTGCGCCCACGGTGAAGAAACTCAGTCTGGAGCTCGGTGGCAACGCACCGTTTATCGTGTTCGACGACGCCGACCTCGACAGCGCCGTGGAGGGAGCGTTTGCAAGCAAGTACCGCAATGCCGGCCAAACCTGCGTCTGCTCGAACCGCTTTTACGTACAGGACGGGATCTACGACGCGTTTGTGGAGAAATTTGCCGCCAAGGTGCGCACCGCCCGGGTCGGTAACGGGTTTGAGGACGGCGTGAACCAGGGCCCCCTGATTGAGCCCGCCGCCATCGAAAAAGTGCAGCGGCACGTGGACGATGCCGTGGCCAAGGGCGCCCGGGTGCTCGTGGGCGGCAGACGCCTGGCGCAACTCGGCTCGGGCCAGTTCTTCGAACCCACTGTGGTGGCCGACGCCACCGCTGACATGCTCTGCGCCCGGGAGGAAACCTTCGGGCCCTTTGCACCGATCTTCCGGTTCCAAACCGAGCAGGACGCCATCGACGCCGCCAATGCCACCGAGTTCGGCTTGGCCAGCTATTTCTACAGCCGCGACGTGGGCCGCATCTTCCGTGTGAGCGAGGCGCTGGAGTACGGCATGGTGGGCATCAACGTGGGCATTCTGGCCACAGAGCACGTGCCCTTCGGGGGCGTAAAGCAGTCCGGCCTGGGCCGCGAGGGCTCTCACCACGGCATAGACGATTACGTCGAAATCAAGTACCTGTGCGTCGGGGACATACTGCGCTGAGCCACCAGCGGGCCGAGCAGTCGAGCAGTCGAGCAGTCAAGCAGTCGAGCAGTCGAGCAAGACGCTACGCCTATAATGCGGTCCGGACCGTTAGGCGGGCGTCGTTCAATGGTAGGACCTGAGCTTCCCAAGCTCAAGACGTGGGTTCGATTCCCATCGCCCGCTCCATAGTTTCGTAAGTGATTGATTTGCTTGCGTTTTTTATGGAGCAGTTCGACACGCATGCTACCTACTACACAAAGGTAGTACATGGCTGCTGCACAGAACCTCGCACGACGCCCGTCCGGTACCTATGTTGTGCGCCTCAGGGTTCCCCGATGCCCAAGTTGCCTCGTGGGCGAGACAGAACCACATCGGACGGCTGGAGCACGCAATTCACGTTCGCTGCAGTGCAATGGTGCTGTCGACCGATCCAAAAGCCGACCGCTTGTCATTGCTGCGACGTTGAAGGCTGAGCGGGTGCGCTTCTATGTGGCGTACAGCGGCCCTTAACCCCGCTCTGTGGCCGACAAGGCTGGCAAAACCCTACCAGCCTGCCTAGGGCCGACCTGATCTTCTAAAGGTCCATCCGACTCGCCAGTGGCAGTAGCGCCGAGTTGGAAGAAGGACACCGCTTCCACCATCTGCTGAGCTTGGGTACGAAGGCTTCCAGCCGCAGCGGCCATCTCCTCCACCAAGGCAGCATTTTGCTGAGTGGTCTGGTCGATGGACGCTACCGCCTGCCCAACCTGACCGACGCTCGCGGTCTGCTCGCGATTGGCAGCACTGATCTCGGACACCATGTCCGTCACTTTGCGAATCGACTCCACCACCTTGTGCATCGACTGGCCGGTCTGGTCTGCCAGTTCCGAGCCCTGCTGTACCTTGGCACTGCTGCTGCCGATCAGTTCCTTGATGGCTTTGGCTTCCGCAGCGGTGCGCTGCGCGAGGTTGCGTACCTCAGCAGCCACCACCGCAAAGCCGCGACCTTGATCGCCAGCGCGGGCGGCTTCGACCGCAGCATTCAGGGCCAGGATATTGGTCTGAAATGCAATACCGTCGATCACCCCCACGATGTCTGCAATACGTTGGCTGCTGGTGTGAATCTCGTGCATGGTCTGCACCATACGCGTGACCGCAGCACCGCCTTCTACAGCCACCGCGCTGGCCTGGGCCGCCAACTGACTCGCTTGCGCAGCGTTCTCGGCGTTGTGCTGCGTGGTGGAGCCTAGCTGCTCCATGCTGGCGGCCGTCTGTTCCAAAGCACTGGCCTGGGTTTCGGTGCGACCAGAGAGGTCCTGATTGCCCTGAGCAATCTCAACACTGGCAGCGGCGACGCTGTCCGCATTGCGTCGAACCGTCTGAAGACTGCCCGCCAAACGCTGGCGAAAGCCTTCCATCGACTGTGCGAGTGCTCCCATTTCATCGCGCCGATTCAAGGCCACCGGACGTCGCAGGTCTCCCTGAGCCAACTGACCGAGCGCATCGCCAAGCGTACGCAAGGGTTGGCCGATCATCCGTCGCGTTGCAAAGGTCAGTACCAGCGTGAGCAGCACCAGCGAACAGGCCACACCCGCCCACAGCCACAACAGGACATGGCCCGCGCTGGCGGTCAGTTGTGCCTCGGGCACCTCTGCCACGATCACCCAGTTCCAGGGCTGGTAGCGCTCCACCGCGAGCATTCTTTCCAGTGGCGCCTGGTCGCGTGCAAGGGGAGACCAATCGCTCGCGACCACACCAGACGCTCCCGCCGACTCCACGGCCTGAATCCAGGCCTGCGTCGCCGGGTTCTTTTCATCGAGTGGTGCCTTGCTGGCCTCTGGTCCTGCCGTCAAGCGGCCCCTTGTAGGCCCTGTGCCGAGTTGCACTGCATACACAGCACCCTGGCCCTGCAGCTTTTGTGAGCCCATGATCGCGCCCAACTTGTTCGTGACGGTACCGATGTCAGAACCAATGAACAAAATGCCGACGATGTCGTTGCCTTGCCGAATCGGCTCATACACCGTCATGTACTCGCGCCCAAACAGCGTGGCGCGGCCAATGTAGGTCTTGCCTTCCAGCATCAGGGCATACGCGGGGTGCTTTCGATCCAGCAGCGTCTTGTAGGCACGCTCGCCGTCCTGCTTTTTGAGCGAGGTGGTCACCCGCACAAAGTCGTCTCCAGTGCGCGCAAAAATCGTGGCGACGCCACCCATGCTGTCCACCGTGAAGCGGTCGACCACTTCAAAGTTTCCGTTGAGCACGTCACCTTGGTGGGTCAGCACCACTTCGGGCTTTCCATCGGCTCCAGGACGCTCGGAGCGTTCAAACGTTCCTCCAAAGACGGAGCGGAACAGAACGAAATCGCGCTTGGCCTGCTCTTGAGCGGTCTCGTCAAACGCCTGCACCAGCATACGGACCTGAGCCGCCACCTGCTGCACCTCGCTGCGGGCCAGCGAAGCGACGTTGCTCCAGATCAGCGCGCTGACTACGCCCATGACAACCAGCAGCACCGCACAGAGACTCAGCAGGGCCGCCAGGGAAAGTTTGAAAGCAATCGAACTGGAACGGGCTGAGAACATGATCTCTCCTGGATACGTGCCGTCCACCTTAGCACTTTTTACGTTTTGAAATGCTCTGTGGTAATCCCTGAGAGCGCTGCAACCCCCTCAATCAATGCATGTCAGGTCGCCTCGATCTGGGGCGGCCAGTTCAATGACCGCTGACTGCGGTAAAACCGCCGTTGCCCTGTCACGGGATCTTGAAACTCCAACGACCTGGCCAGCAACTGCAACGGACGCGAGTAGTCGCCTTCTGGCGGATCGTTGACGACCGGGTAGAACGGGTCGTGGTGTACCGGCATACCGAGTGCCGCCATATGGACCCGCAGTTGGTGGCGGCGCCCCGTGATGGGCTCCAACTGAAACAGCCCCCATGGTCCCGATTGCTCAAGCAGCGCGATGCGCGTCAGGCTGTTGGCCGGACCTGGGACTTCGTGCATACGAAAGAACTGCGGACTTTCCTCAATGCGGCTGTGGTACTCGCATGGCCACAGCTGGGGCGGCAGTGCAGCCACAGCCTCATAGGTCTTGCGGATCATGCGTTCTCGGAAAAGCGCTTGGTATGCGTCGCGTGTGGACCGTTGCACGGAAAACAAAACGAGGCCGGCAGTGTCACGATCAATCCTGTGTACGGGCGACAAGTCCGGCAGGCCCCATTGCTTTCGCAAGCGCACGAGCAGGCTCCGCTGGAGGTAGCGTCCCGTGGGAATGACCGGCATGAAGTGCGGCTTGTCGGCCACCAGCAAGTGGTCATCCCGATAAATCACGGTTTCAGAGAACGGCAGCGATGGCTCATGTCGCAGCTCACGGTAGTAGTAGAGGCGCACTCCGAGCCGCAGCGGAGTCTCTGGGGTGATGACTTCGCCGTGCTCGCTGACCACTTCACCTCGGGCCATGCGATCCAGCCATTCAGATTCTGGGACCGCCGACAATCGCTCCACCAGAAACCGCAGGACCGTCCCGCCACCCCTCGAAGGCAACACGACGCAACTGGGTGCAACGCCGTCTCTTAGAGGGAGCATCTGCCCAGACGAAGCGTCGTATGCACAGGCCGCCACTCAGCTCCTGCCACTCGCCCGCAGCAGCGAGGGCATCTCTGCCATGGACTTCGGCACGGATGCTGCAACCACATGGCTGGCGCGGTCAGCGAAGAATGCGCTGAGCCACAGGTGCGTAGCCGTGATTGAGCGGACCGTGACCCCGACCTGTCTGCACATCAGCCCCAGCGGCGATAGCGCCCAGAATGTACTGCCGAGCCAATGCAACCGCCTGCGCCAACGGCTCCCCCAGGGCAAGGTAGCATGCGATGGCTGATGACAATGTGCAGCCCGTTCCATGCACATTGCGACTAGGAATGCGTATAGAGCTCCAGCGCTGGCTGGCACCGCTGCGCTCCACCAGCAGATCCTGGACCTCGTCACCCGGAAGGTGCCCACCCTTGAGCAGCACAGATGCGGCGCCCAAGGCAAGCAACTCCTGCGCCGCGCCATCCAACTGCTCAGGCGATTGCAGGGATCGCCCTACCAACAAAGACGCCTCGTCCAAGTTGGGAGTGACCACCGTCGCCAGCGGAAACAGCTCTTGCACAAGAACACTCACCGTCTCTTCCGCAATCAGGCGGTCACCACTGGTGGCCACCATCACCGGATCCAGCACCACGCGCTGCAAACGATATTCCTGCAACGCATCGGCCACCACCCGCACGATTTCCGGCGCATGCAACATCCCGATCTTCACTGCATCTACCCCGATGTCCTCCACGACCGCGGCGATCTGATCGCGGAGCATGCCTGCCGGCACGGCGTGAATGGACCTTACGCCCTCGGTGTTTTGTGCAGTGATCGCCGTGATCGCCGTCGCCCCATAGCAGCCCAAGGCTGCGCAGGTCTTGAGATCGGCCTGGATGCCTGCACCCCCGCCACTGTCGGAGCCAGCGATCGACAAAACCCGCGCGTAGCGGGACCCAGCAGGAGAGGCGTCAAGAATCATGGGAAAATTATGGCCTATGCGGCAGGTCAAGCGCCCGGCGCAGGGGCTGTGCTGTAATTCCGACTCGGACGAAACAGGGGTGCCTGCGCCCACCCGGGTGCTGGCTGAGAAAGACCCTGGGGCTTTCGCAGACACGCCAACGCGGTCTGCCCGCCCCAACACCCGATCCAGGTCATGCTGGCGTGGGGAGTTTTCGAAAGCTGCGGCGCGCTGTTTGGTCCTATGTTGCAAGCGCTGCCATGTCCCCACATTCCTCCCCCGTCGTTGTTCTGGGTGCCGGCCTCATGGGGCGGCTGCTGGCCTGGGTGCTCGCACAGCGAGGCCATGTCGTTGATCTGTACGACGCTGGCGGCCCGGCGGCCGAGCAGTCTGCCGCCACCGTCGCGGCTGCGATGCTCGCACCGCTGGCCGAGTCCGCTATCACCGAGCCTGGCGTAGTGCGAATGGGGCAGTACGCATTGCAACGATGGCCAGAATTGATCGCGGACCTGCCGGAGGACGTGTTCTTCCAGCAGCAGGGCACCTTGATCGTCTGGCACCGCCAGGACGCGCCTGAAGCCCAACGATTACGCGCCCGCCTTGGCCGCACGGTCCAGCAGATTCCAGAACTCCCGCCGGCGGACGATCTGGACGCACGCGCGCTCGCCGCAGTGGAACCGGCGCTGTCTGGTCGCTTTGCCCAAGGCCTGCTGCTTCCCCAGGAGGGTCAGCTGGACAACCGCCAATTGCTCAAGGCCCTGGCGTCCGCCATCGACCGGGCGGGTGTGCGGTGTCATTGGAACACGCCGCGCTCACCAGCCGATATCCCCGCACGCTCCGATGGGGGGCCCAGCCTCCTACTGGACTGCAGAGGACTGGGTGCTCGCAGCGACTGGCAGATGCTGCGAGGCGTTCGTGGCGAGGTGGTGCGCATTCACGCGCCAGATGTACAACTGCAACGCCCCACGCGGCTCGTGCATCCGCGCTATCCCATCTACATTGCCCCCAAGCAAAACGGTGTGTTCGTCATTGGCGCAACCGAAATCGAGTCCGAAGATCGAAGCCCGGTGAGCGTACGCTCCACCCTGGAACTGCTAAGCGCAGCCTACGCAGTACACCCCGGCTTTGCCGAGGCGCGGGTGATCGAGGCGGCAACCCAGTGCCGCCCAACCCTACCCGACAACCTGCCGGCGATCCGCATTCCCCGACCCGGCGTCTTGGAAGTCAACGGCTTGTACCGCCACGGCTTCATGATCGCACCCGCCATGCTGGACTGCGTGCTGCAATGGCTTGAATGCGGTCACTCTACACTCGCACGCCGGTTTGACCTGAATATCGAGACACCGGCCTCTCACGCCTTGGCATGAACGTCTATCTCAACCAGACCCTTTTTGAGTTGCCCGAAAAGGCAACCGTCTCCGATGCGTTGGCGCTCTTTGCAGCGCACCCCCCGTTTGCCGTTGCCGTGAACACGCAATTTGTTCCCCAGTCCCGTCACGCACACACCGTACTGCGCGAAGGCGACCATGTTGAAGTGATCTCGCCCGTCACGGGAGGCTGACCCCGCCATGAACTCATCTGCGTCCACCGATCCTTTGGTTCTCTACGGCCAATCGTTCACGTCCCGGCTGCTGCTGGGTACAGCCCGCTATCCATCGCCCAGTGTGCTGGAAGCGGCGGTCCGGACTTCCACCCCGGCCATGCTGACCGCCTCGCTGCGCCGACAGGGCAGCCAGCCGGCCGAGTTCGGACAGGGCTTCTGGGACTTGCTGCGTCGTCTCAACGTCCCAGTGCTACCCAACACGGCGGGTTGCCACAGTGTGCAAGAAGCTATCACCACGGCCGAAATGGCACGCGAAGTTTTTCAAACATCGTGGATCAAACTCGAACTGATTGGCGACGACTACACGCTGCAGCCCGACACGCTGCGCCTGGTGGAAACGGCTGAGCACCTGATCCGTCAGGGCTTTTGGGTGCTGCCGTACTGCACCGAAGACCTGGTGCTGTGCCAACGCTTGGTAGACGTGGGCTGCCAGGCGGTGATGCCTTGGGCGGCCCCCATCGGTACAGGCAAGGGCCCCGTCAACCCCTATGCCTTGCGCATGTTGCGAGAGCGGCTCGACGTCCCCATGCTGGTCGACGCGGGCCTGGGGCTCCCCTCGCACGCGTGCCAAGTCATGGAGTGGGGATACGACGGCGTGCTGCTCAATACCGCCGTAGCCTTGGCGCAGGATCCGGTGGCCATGGCGGCGGCGTTTGCCGACGCGGTGCGAGCTGGACGCTCCGCTTACCGCGCCGGTGCCATGCAAGCCCAAGAATCTGCCCAGCCCAGCACCCCGGTGCTGGGCACGCCGTTCTGGCATCAAGCGCCATGAGCCCAATGCTGACAACCGAAGAGCAGGCAATTGCGCAGCAGTTGCTTGCTGTCCATGCACAGAACTTTCCAGGATTCGAGCCCCAGCCCTGTCCCGAGCTTGCGCCGTTGCCCTCGGCACTGGCACGCGCTGCCACCTATGCCTGCAGCCAGATGGGCTTCATTGCGGCCGATGCCCAGTGCCTGGGGCTGGCGTGGGAGCGCCGATACCAGCGCACCGCAGGCGCAGCACAGACCACTTGGCCGGATGAGCCCGCCGATTTCGGCATGCGCCCTAGCGATACGCCAACCCGATTCCCAGCCTGTCCGCAGACACTCGGTCTGTATGCAGTGCTGCCCGACGCTGCGTGGGTTGGGCGCATGGCGAGGGCCGGGGTTCCTACCGTGCAGCTGAGGTTCAAGTCCACGGACGCAACGGCCGTTCGGCGTGAGGTGCGTGCAGCCGTCGATGCGGTGGCGGGCACGGGAGCGCTGCTGTTCATCAACGACCACTGGCAAGAGGCCATCGACGCAGGCGCCTACGGAGTCCATCTGGGGCAGGAAGATCTCGACGCGCTGGAGCCTGCCTCGCTGGAGAACCTCCGACGTAGCGGATTGCGCCTGGGCGTGAGCACCCATGGCTATGCCGAAATGGTGCGAGCTGACATAGTTGGGCCGAGCTACATCGCACTGGGAGCCGTGTTCCCGACCACGCTCAAACGCATGGCCACAGCCCCGCAGGGTCTCCAGCGCCTTTACGCGTACGCGCGGCTAATGCGCCACTACCCTCTGGTTGCGATCGGGGGCATCGGGCTGGATGCGTTTCCCAGTGTGTGGGCCTCTGGCGTCGGATCGATTGCAGTGGTCCGCGCGCTTGTCGCAGCAGCCAACCCAGACGCCGCCGCGGCCGAGTTGATGGCCGCCATGCGCTGAACCCTCTCAAGCGGGTCCGGGCTAGGGCCAGGGCCCGGACACTCCCACAGTGTGATCTGTGCCGGCTCCAACTGCCAGCACGGCAGCCTTGATAGCCTCACCCCTTGCGCGAGGCGTCGGACGGTCGCGGCTCCAGTTCAAGCCGAACCTCCAACAGGTCGTTGTGGGAGCCGAATCCCACAGGCTGATCGCGCTCCGGAGGCACAGCCGTAGCAGACGGATCCGGCAACGGCGTCAGCCCAAGGGGCGATGCCGTATCCGAGAGATCAAGGTCCAGCGAAAACGCCGACTCCTCGACCAACGGAACCTCTGCTTTGGGTTTTTCGACAACCGGCGGCGACACCTCCGAGAAGTCAAAATCGATGCCTGCACTCAAGGAGTCCATGGGCAACTGGATGGAATCCGCTTCGTCCAGCGGTGCTACCGCTGCCACTGCCGCGGCAGCCGCCTGTTCGAAGCTCTGGGCCTGCGGGGTCGTACGGCGCCGGGGTGGTGGCGCTCCACGCGAAGACGCAGGCGTGGTCTGAGCGATGGCCAGCAACAGCAGCAAATCGTCAAACGCAGCCATGTCGAATAGTTTGGCGTTGCGCCCGCCGACCGTACGCGACACGTACTCTTCGATACGGTCCAGCACGGCGTCCGTGCTCCACTCCGCCTCAATGGAGGCCAATTCGTCCGGATACTGTTCCAGGGCCTTGCCAGGCCGGTGGAATGCAGCGAACTCCGGCACGAGCACATTGAAATGCTCGGAAAACTCCGCGCGCAGGGCGTTGAAGTCGTCCGCGCGGCCCAGCATGTGGTACAGGCCAAGCAGTTCAAGATACGCCAGCGGCGACGAAGTGCCGTGGTTGTCAATATGCCCCCGGAGGATGTCCACTGCGTGACCGTGCTCGCCGACCGAAATGAAGAACTCCGCCTGTTGTTGGATGTCGAACAGGTCTTCGGCGTTGAGCAGATGCATGACCGACGGCATGCCCGCAACCCGCTCCTGGGACACCACGGGCGCCACTGCCGACGCAGGCTCCATGGCAACCGAGCGCCTGGTGGCCACTGCAGACTCGATAGCGGGCATGACCGTGGGCGCTTCTGTGGCAGACGGTGCAGGCATCGCCGAAGACTCCGGCGCCACAGCCCGTACCGGCTGAGCGACAGAAGGCTCTGCGACGGGGGGGTGCACCGGCAGCGTGTGGGCATTGCTCCACGGCTCAACCGAGGCCGGTACCGACGCCGGCACTGACGACGACAGCTCCAGTTCATGCTCCGATGGCCCCTGCATCGTGGTGCGGGCGACCGACTGGGTCCACCCATCCTGGGCGCCCGCCTGAGCCAGCCTGCGCTGAAGCATAAACAACCACCCACACAGGCCCGCCAGCAACGCGCTCAACCCTGCAAGGCCGTACAACCATTCGGCCGGGAAGCGCTCTTCGAGCGCCGCGGACAGCTCCTGTTGTCGGGCCTGGGCCTGCCCCTGCTCCGTGGCTATTCGGCTCTTGAGCGTCTGCGCCTCCGCCTCCAGCTGAGCGACCCGGCGGTCCTGATCGATCTGGACCTCCAGCGGCGTGTTCAAGGCTTTCCAGGCGGCCTGGGCACGTTCGCGCTCCGGCGTAGAGGCGTCGGAGGGCGCGGCGTTCAACTCGCCACTGGCGCGCAGACTGAGCGGCGTGTCGATCCACACATCCAGCGGCTCCATCACGAGGCGAGGCTTGGGAGGCTCTGGCGCTCTCGGATTGAGCCGCGGCGCTGGCTTGGGAGCGGTCGCAGCCGAAGCGGCTGGTTTGCGAACCGCTGCAGGGGCAGACGCCGCCGCGCGCGGCGCAATCACCCCGGACACAGGCTTGCTTGCGGCATCTGCTGGCCGACCTGTGGCCACAGCACTGCGTTCAGCGATTGCAGGCGCTGCCAGAGCGGCCACGGCTGCGCTGCCCGGAAGCGCTGTTGCACCAGGCAGGCGAGCGATGTCCACAGGCACCCGCGTGGGGGCTGCCGCAGGAAAATCGGCCAGGAAGGTGTAAGTGCGCGACACGCGGCCCGAGCAGCCGGCCGAGAGGACCACCGTCAGCACCGGCTCGTCCAGCGCAATGGAGGCTTGCACCCGCACGCCAGGACTGCGACCCCGCACGTCCGGCAGTGGCACGACGCGCACGCGCGCGTCGCCGATGGGGGTATTGCCCGCCGTGAGCGCCGCGCTGATGCAGGACGCTGCCAGCTCCACCCCAGGGTCGGGTTCGACGTCGAAGGACAGATCCACCGGGGAGCCCAGGACCACCGAGCCCCGACCTGCCCCCAGCGAGAGGGCCGAGGCACCCAGTGCCACCGCCCATAAACTGGCCCCGAAAAGGGTGTTACGGATTTTCACAATCATTTCAATTGAGCTGATTGGCATTCTTGCACATAAGTGCGCGGCCAGTGCCACCGCCATAATCGCGCTATGAAAATTCAGTTTCCAGTGGTCGGTGTCGTGGGATGCGGCGCCATGGGACGCGGCATCGCCCAGATGGCGGCGCAAGCCGGCAGTCGGGTGCTGTTGCTCGATGCACAACCAGTCGCCGCAGCCCAGGCGCGGGACTCCGTGCTCCAGCAATGGAACAAGCTGGCGGACAAAGGGCGCATCACCGCCGAGCAGGCCAGATCGTGGGCCGAGCAGTTGCAGGTGGCCAACACCCTGACCGACCTCGCGCCCTGCAGCCTCGTGGTCGAGGCCATTGTCGAGCGGCTGGAGGCCAAACGGGAGCTGTTCGCAGCCCTCGAAACGCTGGTGCCCGAGCAGAGCGTGCTGGCCACCAACACCTCATCGCTGTCTGTCACGGCAATTGCGGCTGGCTTGCAGCACCCAGGCCGACTCGCCGGCTTTCACTTCTTCAACCCCGTACCGTTGATGAAGGTCGTCGAAGTGGTGCCTGGCGTGCGCACGGCACCCGGCACGGTGGCCGCGCTGACAGAGTACGCACGCCAGTTCGGCCACGCGCCCGTCACCGCGCAGGACACCCCCGGCTTCATCGTCAACCATGCGGGCCGGGGGTTCGGCACCGAGGCGCTGCGCATCCTGTCGGAAGGGGTGGCCGACGTGGCCACCATCGACCGCATCCTGCGCGACCAGGCGGGCTTCAAGCTGGGTCCCTTCGAGTTGATGGACCTCACCGCACTCGATGTGTCGCATCCGGTGATGGAGTCGATCTACCACCAGTACTACGAAGAGCCAAGGTTTCGCCCCAGCGTGATCACCGCGCAGCGCCTTGCGGGCGGCCTGCTGGGTCGCAAGACGGGGGAAGGTTTTTACCGCTATGAAGACGGTACAGCGGCCGTACCCCAAGAGCCCCCCGTGCCCACGGTGGATGAAATGCCGCCGGTATGGGTGTCGCCCCGCGCGGCGCGCCGGGCCGAGCTGTACCAATTGCTCAAGGACCTGGGCGCACGCATCGAGACTGCGGCCTCCCCGTCTGCGCAGGCCATCATCCTGGTCGCACCGCTGGGCTTTGACGTGACCACAGTGGCGGCGGTGGAGCGCCTGGACTCCACCCGCACGGTGGGCATCGACATGCTGGTGGAAGACGCCGCCACACGCCGCCGCGTGCTGGCGACCAACCCGGCCACGCGACGCGACATCCGCGACGCCGCGCACGCGCTGTTTGCACGCGACGGAAAGGCCGTGAGCGTGATCCGTGACAGCGGTGGCTTTGTCACGCAGCGCGTGGTGGCCCATATCGTCAACATCGCCAGCGACATCTGCCAGCAGCGCATTTGCACCCCCAAAGACCTGGAAACCGCAGTCACGCTGGGCCTGGGCTACCCGTTGGGCCCGCTGGCCATGGGCGACCGCTGGGGACCCGCCACCATCCTGGAAGTGCTGTTCAACATGCAGACGGTCTACGGCGATACGCGCTACCGCCCCAGCCCCTGGCTGCGCCGCCGTGGCGCACTGGGCCTGAGCCTGACCCACGTCGAAGAAAGCTGAGGCCTCCATGCCCGCCGAACTGCAAAGCGCCAGCCAGGGCCAGACCCTGGTCCTCACGCTGCACAACCCTGAGCGCCGCAACGCCATCGAGCCCGCGATGTACGCGGCCGGCATCGAAGCCCTGGGCGTGGCCGAACGCAATCCGGATGTGCGCAGCGTGGTCATCACCGGTGCGGGCGAGACCTTTTCGGCGGGCGGCAACCTGCAGCGCCTGCAGGCCATGCGGCATGCCGACCCGGCCGAGCAGGCGCAAGGCATTGAGGGGCTGCACAACTGGATCGAGGCCATCCGCACCTTTCCGAAGCCGGTGATCGCCGCCGTGGAGGGCGCGGCCGCCGGCGCGGGCTTTTCGCTGGCGCTGGCCTGCGACATGGCCGTGGCGGCGCACGACGCGTTCTTCGTAATGTCGTACAGCAACATCGCGCTCTCGCCCGACGGCGGCGGCAGCTGGAGCCTGGTGCGTGCCCTGCCCCGCTCGCTGGCATTGCAGTGGATGATGACCGGCGAACGCGTGCCCGCCGATCGCCTGCACGCGCTGGGCCTGCTGCACAGCCTGGCAGCGCACGGCCAGGCGCTGGCGGCGGCGCTGGCATTGGCCGACTCACTCAACCAGCGCGCGCCCAACGCGCTGGCGAGCATCAAGGAACTGGTCAACGAAGCACCGGGCCAGTCGCTCACGGCACACCTCGCGCTGGAGCGCGATCATTTCGTGCGCAACCTGCACCACGCCAACGCTGGCGAAGGCATCGCCGCCTTTCTGGAAAAGCGCGCACCGCGCTATCGCTGAGCCCCCACCGCCTCCTCACCCGGCCAGGCCTGCGCACCGCCTGAGCACTGGCCGCACGACGCGTGCGCAGCCCGGTTGCACGGGCCTTTCACCGCCGCCGTCGCACGCGGCTGCGGCAGGCCGCGCGCAATGCGCAGGCCCGGCAGACACGCACGTGACAACCCTGCCTTCGAGCGCTGGTCCCTCACGCGACAATGAACGCGTTCCCAGTCACTCAAAAGACAGACCATGGACGACCCCATTCTTACCATCGAAGAACGAGAGGCGATCAATTCCGGTCGCTGGTTTGCATCCTTATCCCCATCGCTGCGGCACGACATCCTCCGATGCGCCTACGTCAAACGCTTCAAAGACGGCACCCTGATCTGTGCCCGCGGCGACCCGCCGGAGGAGTGGATTGCGTGCGCCAAGGGCGCGGTGCGCGTGAGTTCGACGTCGATTTCGGGCAAGCAGATCACGCTCACCTATGTGGAGCCTGGCATCTGGTTTGGCGACGTGGCGATCTTCGACGGCGACCGGCGCACGCACGATGCGTATGCGCACGGCGAGACCACCATCCTGTGCGTGGCCAAGCCCGACTTCAAGAAGATCCTGGCCACGCATGTCGAGTTCTACGAAGCCATGCTGCGCCTGCACGCACGGCGCATTCGCCAGCTCTACGGTTTGGTGGAAGACCTCAACACCCTGCCCCTGCGTGCGCGGCTAGCCAAGCAGCTCGTGCACCTGGTGCGCAGCTACGGCATCCCCAGCCTGTCGGATGGCAGCGAGATGCGCATCGGCCTGCAACTGGCGCAGGAAGAACTGGCTCAGCTGCTCGGTGCTTCGCGCCAGCGGGTGAACCAGGAACTCAAGGCCATGGAGCGCGAAGAAGCCATCCGCATCGAGCCGGGCGGCCTGGTGGTGCGCGACCGCGCGGCCCTGATGCGCATTGCCGAGGCCGATCTGTAACGCCCAGCCACTGAGCCCCGCCCTTCTTATTGCCAACAGCCTTCCATGAGCCAATTCGACCATTTCGTGGGCACCCGCCCGGTGAGCGAGCAGCATGCGTTCGACGTGCCCGCCCTAACCGCTTGGCTGACATCGCACCTGCCGGACTTTGAAGGTCCGCTGTCGGTGGAGATGTTCAAGGGCGGCCAGTCCAACCCGACCTACAAGCTCATCACGCCCAAGCGCCACTACGTGATGCGCGCCAAGCCGGGCCCGGTGGCCAAGCTGCTGCCCTCGGCCCACGCCATCGAGCGCGAATTTGCCGTGATGCGCGGCCTGTATGGCACCGACGTGCCGGTGCCGCGCATGGAAGTGCTGTGCGAAGACGAAAGCGTGATCGGCCGCGCTTTCTATGTGATGGAGTGCATGGAAGGCCGCGTGCTCTGGGACCAGAGCCTGCCCGGCATGACGCCCGCTCAGCGCGGCGCCATCTACGACGAGATGAACCGCGTGATTGCTGCGCTGCACACGGTGCGCTTTGGCGAGCGTGGCCTGGCCAGCTACGGCAAGCCGGGCAACTATTTCGAGCGGCAGATCGGCCGCTGGAGCAAGCAGTACCAAGCCTCGATCACCCAGCCCATCGACGCGATGGACCGGCTCATCGAATGGCTGCCCGCGCACATGCCGGCCAGCGCGCGCGACGAGAGCAAGATCTCCATCGTGCATGGCGACTACCGGCTCGACAACCTGATGTTCCACCCGACCGAGCCGCGTGTGATTGCCGTGCTCGACTGGGAACTGTCCACGCTCGGCCATCCGCTCGCGGACTTCAGCTACCACTGCATGTCCTGGCACATCCCGGCCGGCATGTTCCGCGGCATCGGCGGGCTGGACTTGGCCGCGCTGGGCATTCCGAGCGAAGACGCGTACATCGAGCGCTACTGCGAGCGCACGGGTCTGGCCACGCCCGAGAGCCTGCGCGCCGACTGGAACTTCTACATGGCCTACAACCTGTTCCGCATTGCAGCCATTCTGCAAGGCATCGCCAAGCGCGTGGAGGCGGGCACCGCCTCCAGCGCCCAGGCCAAGGCATCGGGTGAAGGGGCCCGGCCCATGGCCGAGCTGGCCTGGTCGTTTGCGCAACGGGGCTGAGCCCGCGCCCTACCCTGATTTTTCCCCGGAGACCACGATGGACTTTGACTACTCCCCCCGCACCAAGGAACTGCAGGCCAAGCTCTTGCAGTTCATGGACGACCACATCTACCCTGCCGAGGCGGAGTACACAGCCGAACTGGCAGCCAACACGGCCGCCGGCAAGCGCTGGAGCGCGCTGGAGACCATCGAGAAGCTCAAGCCCAAGGCCCAGGCCGCAGGCCTGTGGAACCTGTTTCTGCCAGTCGACAGCGCAGCCGTGTCGGGCTACGAAGGCGCGGGCCTGACCAACCAGGAATACGCCCCGCTGGCCGAAATCATGGGGCGCGTGCCATGGGCGAGCGAGGTGTTCAACTGCTCTGCGCCCGACACCGGCAACATGGAAACCATCGCCCGCTACGGCAGCGACGAGATCAAGGCCCGCTGGCTCAAGCCCCTGCTGGAGGGCAAGATCCGCTCCGCCTTTGCCATGACGGAGCCCGACGTGGCCTCCAGCGACGCCACCAACATCAGCACCCGCATCGAGCGCCAAGGCGACGAATACGTGATCAACGGCCGCAAGTGGTGGATTTCGGGCGCTGCCGACCCGCGCTGCGCCGTCTACATCACCATGGGCAAGACCGACCCCGACGCGCCCAAGCACTCGCAGCAGAGCATGATCGTGGTGCCCGCCGACACCCCGGGCATCCGCGTGCTGCGCCCGCTCAACGTGCTGGGCTACGACGATGCCCCGCACGGCCACGTCGAAATGGTGTTTGAAAACGTGCGCGTGCCCGCCGGCAACATCCTGCTGGGCGAAGGCCGCGGGTTTGAAATTGCCCAGGGCCGCCTCGGCCCCGGCCGCATCCACCACTGCATGCGCCTGATCGGCCTGGCCGAGCGCGCGCTGGAACTGATGTGCCGCCGCTCACTGGCCCGCGTGGCCTTTGGCAAGTCGGTGGCGCAGCAAACGGTGACGCAGGAGCGCATCGCCGAAGCCCGCTGCAAGATCGACATGGCCCGCCTGCTCACGCTCAAGGCCGCCTGGCTGATGGACGTGGCGGGCAACAAGGTGGCGCGCACCGAGATTGCGATGATCAAGGTGGTGGCACCCTCGATGGCTTGCCAGGTCATCGACTGGGCCATGCAGGCCCACGGCGGTGGCGGCATGTGCGACGACTTCCCGCTCGCCTATGCCTACGCAGGCGCGCGCACCCTGCGCTTTGCCGACGGCCCGGACGAAGTCCACCGCAACGCCATTGCCAAGTGGGAGCTGGGCAAGTACGGCGCCTACGGCCGTGACGCCAACGTACCCGTGACCCGCGGCAGCTGACCGGCTGCCGCCGGCCCCGGCCGGTTCTACGGTGGGGAGCGTTGCCGATCCTGGCGCTCCTCTTTTGATAGCTGCTCGTGCTTGTCTCTCCAGCACGAGCGGCTTTTTTTATGTTGAGATCCTTGCACAGCGACCGTGGATCATCACCAGGGCAGCCCTCGGTCTGCAAGTTCTGGCACGCACGCCGGGGTCATGAACGTGTCGCCCCGCACGTCACACCTGCCACCAAGGCCCACGGCTAGCGGCCAGGGGTTAGGCACTGCAGCCAAACCGGCCCTGGATGCTATGCTTTTGATAGCTGATCGTGCTTAACCTCTCAGCACGGGCAGCCCATTGGGCCCAATCTGCAGCAGCCGAACCCCGGGCCGCTCCACCCGGTGTCGCGGCCGGGGCCATCACACCACCCACTGCAGTTGCAGCACCGGCCGCCGTTCGCCCACGGCGCGCCCGCGCACCGTGGCAATGGTGGCGGCACGGCGCGGGGCCAGCGCTTCGACCTGGGCAGCGTCCAGCCAGCCCAGTTGGGCCATCACCTCGACCGCGGCAGCCACCTGGGCGGTGATGTTGCCGTCCAGCACCTTGAGGGCGAAGGCCTGGCCGCGGCTGCGGCTGCCCACCACCTGCACGCCGTCGGCCCCGGTTTTGGACACCCAATCGCCGCGCCCGGCGCGCATGATGTCCAGGTCGTGCCGGCCCGTGCCCGACACCAGATCGGGCCGCGCCACCATCGCGTCGGCCAGGGCGCGCAGCGCGGCGTCGGTGGCGGGCTGGGCGGGCCAGCCACCGGCCAGCCGCGCATAGCCCTGGGCCAGGCGCTGCAGCGGCAGCGCGTAGTTGGGGGCCGAGCAGCCATCAATGCCCATCACCAGCTCGGCCTCGGGCGTGTCGGTGACCTGCGCCAGCGCGGCGCGCACCGCCTGCTGCAGCGGATGCTGCGGCTCCAGGTGGTCGGCCAGCGGCAGGCCGTGGCGCACGCAGTACGCCACAAAACCCGCGTGCTTACCGCTGCAGTTGTGGTGCAGCGCGGAAGGGGTGTCGCCCACCTCCAGCGCCACATCGGCCAGGCCCAGCTGCGTGAACAGCGGCGGGTGCTGGCCGCACTGCAGCGCGCCCGGCCCCTGCCCCGCGCTGGCCAGCATGCGGGCCGTCTGCCGGGCGTGGAAGGATTCACCGCTGTGGCTGGCGCAGAGCATGGCCAGTTCGTCGGTGCCCCAGCCCAGGTCCTGCGCCGCGCCCGACTGCACCAGCGGCAGCGCCTGAAAGGGCTTGATGGTGGAGCGCGTGAACACGCGCACCTGCGGGTTGCCCGCATGCGCGAGCAGGCGACCGTCGCGGTCGGTCACGGCCACCGCGCCCCAGTGCTGGCATTCGACCAGCGGGCCGCGGCTGGTTTCGATGAGCGGGGTCCAGTCCATGGCGGGCTCCGGGGGTCAGCGCGCAGGCTGCAGCAGCAGCTCGTGCGACCAGAAGCGGGGCTCGCGCTGCAGCGGGCGGTAGCCGGTGTCGGCCCAGGTGCGCGCCATGTCGCGGTAACGGGGCGAGAACACCAGGCCGCTCTGTCCCGTCTGGTAGATGAAGCGCGACTGCTCCGGGTCCGCCAGGTCGTACACCGCACGCAGCGATGCGGCATGGCGGTTGACGAACGGGCCGCTGGCCTCGCCCGGGTTGTACTGGCCGACGTTGACGGTGTACGAGTCGCCGTGCGAGGGCACGTTGACGTCGAAGTGGCGGGCCAGCGCGGGCACGTTGCCAAACGGGCGGTGCACGCTGCGGGCCGGGTGTGCGTCGCCCCAGCGCCAGGCGGCCGGGTCTGAGCCGTAGGCGGCCTGCAGGCGGTCCAGCGCGCGCGCGAGCGCGGCCGACGAGGCCGCGCCGCAGCCTTGCTCGCCGCACCACCAGACGTCGTTGCGCTCGAGCATGCCTTCCAGGCCCGCACGGTAGTCGCGCTTGCCATAGGTGGCCTTGAAACGCGCCTCGCCCACCTTGGGCACGATCAGGCCGCGGGTGAGCTCGTCCACCCAGGCGGCAAAGATCAGCGGCGCAGCGCGCTGGGCGTCCATCACGCCGTCAAAGCCCTGCAACTGGGCCTGTGCGGCGGCGGCCAGCGGGTGGTCCGACGCGGTGCGCTGCAGGTGCGGCAGCAGACGGCGCGCGGCCAGCGAGGTGATGTCTGCGTGCAGGTCGCGCATGCTCTGGTGGTCGTGCAGGGGCGTGGCCTCCAGCCGCTCGGCAATGCGGTCGTAGCGGTAGGGCAGCGCCCAGTCCTGCGTGAGGTAATGCGGGTAGTCCGGCGCCGTGATGCGCTGGTTGGCCGTGGCAATCCAGCCCTTGCTGCCGTCGTCTTCCGGCGTGTCGGCATACGCCAACCAGCCCTGCCAGTCGTAGCGCGCATCCCAGCCGGGCGACGGGGCCACGCCGCGGATGTCATTGTCGGCATGGCGCAGCGGCACGCGGCCCACGGCCTTCATGCGGATGCGGCCCTGCACGTCGGCAGCCACCACGCTTTGCATGGGCGAGTGATAGTGCGCAAAGGCCTGGAACAGCTCGTCCACCGTGCGCGCCTGGTTGGTCTGCAGGCCCGCCAGCACGGTCTGGTTGTCGGCGTCCAGCGCGCTCCAGCGCAGTGCAATCACATGGCGCGACAGGTCCAGCACGTCGGTGTGCGACTTCTGCGCGTCGCTGAGCACCGGGCCGTGGCGCGTGCGGCGCAATGTCACCACGGTGTCGGGCTGGCCCTTGACGCGGATGGTCTCGGTGCGCTGCTCAAAGGCGGCCCAGCCGTCGGGCGTGCGGTACTCGGCCGGGTTGGCGGGGTTGATCTGCTCCAGGTACAGGTCCTGCACATCGGGCCCGGTGTTGGTAAAGCCCCAGGCCACGGTGGGCGTGCGGCCCAGCACCACAAACGGCAGACCCGGCAGCGTGGCGCCCACGGCATCGATCGCGCCGACGTGCGTTCCATCGGCGGCCTTGCCCGCCGGGGCCTGAAGGCCCGCGAAGTACCAGATCGCGGGCGCGCTCAGGCCCAGGTGGGGGTCGTTGGCCAGCAGCGGCTTGCCGCTGCGGGTGCGGCTACCTGCCACCACCCAGTTGTTGCTGCCCTTGCCCTCGTTGGTGCCGGCCTGCGCGGCCACATCCTGCGCCCAGGCCTGCATGCCCTGGGCCACCTGGCGCGTGAGCCAGCCGGCCGCAGGGGCGACCGCTGTGTTGGGCACAGCCGCGGCGTTGGCAGACTTGTCAGCCGCGGCACGGTACACCCCCAGCGATCGGTACAGCGCGGCCAGGTCGGCCGTGGCGGCCGGGGGCTCGCCCGGGTACGGCGGCATCAGCTGCCACAGCCGGTCGGTGTCCAGCGTCTGCGCCATGCTCAGGCGCGCAAACTCGTTGCCCCAGTTGCCGCCCAGGTCCAGCGCCATCATCAGCGCCCAGCCCACGCTGTCTTCGGGCGACCAGGGCTCGCTATCGGCGCCTCCCGGGCGCACGCCCAGTACATGGAACTCCGGCGACAGCGCATTCGGACGGTTGCGGTGGTAAGCGGCAATGCCTGCGCTGTAGCGCTGCAGCGCCTCCTGCGCATACGGGGGCAGGCCCTGGTACTGGCGGCGCGCGGTGCCGCGGATGTCAAGCGCGCGCATGAGCTTGTCGGTGTCGAGCGTGGCCGGGCCGAACACCTCAGACAGGGTGCCGTGCATCACGCGGCGGTTGAACTCCAACTGCCACGTGCGCTCCTGCGCATGCACCCAGCCCAGCGCAAACCAGGCGTCTTGCGGCGACTGGGCGCGAATATGGGTCACATCGGCGGTGTCGCGCAGCACCTCGACGGGGCTGTGCAGGCCCACCACGGGCAGGCGGCCGTCAAGCGTCGGCATTGCACTCTGCACATACACGGCTGCACCGGCTCCTGCCAGCAGCGCTGCCACGACCACACCCACGGCCGTGTGCTTCATCCATCCCATTGCAATCTCCTTGTGGTCCACAAGAGCGCAGCCCCTCTCGATGATGCTGCGCCCCAACATGGTGTGATGAAAACGGGCAGTAGCGCCTGCCCAGATTCACGTCCAGGGCTGCGAGCATAAGCGCAGCAGAGCCGGGCTGCCGCGCAGTGTGCGCGGCCGCGGAAGGCCTCCCAAAGGCGGCCTCAGCTGATGCGCATGGAAGCGCCCGTTACCGCAAAGCGGATGACCGGGTCGGTGCGTCCTTCAAATGGAACACCCAGCGAAATACGGCCTCGCCCATGCAGCAAACAGGCATCGCGACGCAGCACCAGCGGTGCGTCGCTGCCGTCGAACCACAGCCACGTCCCGAACGAGCTGGTGTCGGTCAGGGTGAAGGCGGTACCGCGCCAGTCGATGCGCGCATGCTGGCGCGAGACATGGGGGTCGTTGATCCAGACATGCTGTTCTGCCGAACGGCCAATCAGCACCGGTGTGTCGAGGCCCGTGAAGGTGCGCGCCCCTTCGGGCCAGGTCAGCTCGACGCGGCCGGCCAGCGATTCCATGGTGGCAAACTGGCTCACCAGTTGGGCTTGTTGGGTGACGGCCTCTGCCGCCTCGCTGGCCTCAGGGTCGCCCCAATCTACACGGTAGAGCACCAGGCGCTCGACCTTGCCACGGATGTCCAGCGTGCCCAGCCGATGAAAGCGCACCCGCGGCACCTGCTGCGCCCGCACCAGCGTGCCCTCGGTGGCCCAGATCTCGGACGGGCCTGCGCGCTCGCAGAGCCGGGCGGCCACGTTCACCGCCTCGCCGTAGCAGTCGCCCTCAACTTCCAGCACCTCGCCACTGGCCAGGCCTACGCGCAGTTGCAGGGCCGCTGGCCCCGGCCATTGGGCCAGGTGCTCGGCATGGCGACGCAGCAGCTGCGCGGCGGCGTGGACGGCGACATCGGCACGCTCGAAACGCATGAGCACGCCGTCGCCGAGCTTTTTGACCACCCGGCCCCCTTCCTCCAGGGCGACCTCGCCGATCCACTGCGTAAGGCGGGTGATGACCTCGGTGGCCTGCACATTGCCCAAGGATTCGAACAGCGCGGTGCTGCCGGACAGATCCGCAAAGGCCACGGTGGTCGTCATCCGCGCGCTTCCTGTGCCATCAGGTACATCATGCGAGCCAGTTTATTCGATGGGTCGGCTGCTCGGCAGCGGTCTGATGGGGACAGGCAGGGCCACACACGTGGCCGGCGGTCTGCAATCCTTGATGGCACGGGGCTGCCTGGGCGCACAAGGGCCTGCAAAAAAATCTATCGACATGGCAGACCTGTTGTCTTTGTGCAAAAACAGGAGCAGCGCACTTGCGCCGCACAAGGCATGGACGTACCGTGTGCACTCTTACGAATTTGCTCCATGCGTTGCCACAAGCCTGATCTGCGTGCCACACCGCTCTCCCAGAGCGGTCGGGATGCGCCCGCGTCCACGGCCTGGGTGCGAGACAACGCACTGGAAGTGGCACGCCAGGCCATGCTGCACACCCTGCAGGGCCTGGAGGGCTGTGATGTGGCCCGCATGGGCCTTCGACTGCGTTACGCCACAGGGGCAGAGGCGCTGTGGTACCTGCGCACCGACCTGCGGGCACTGCTGGTCCAGCATGCCAGCGAGTACGAGGCCGACGAAAAGCTCGCCTGCTTGCCCACGCTGTTCCAGACACTGCTGTCGGGCAGCCCCCAGCCCTGCCGCGTGCCACGGCGGCGCTGACCGCAGGGCCCACACCGGAAGGCCCACGTCAGCGAGCCTCCGGAGCGCTCAGTGCGCGTGGCCCCAATAGATCAGCGCATCGCGCCCCTCGACCGACAGCGACACCTGTGCGCCCACGGGCAGTACCACCTTGGTCGGCACATGGCCGAACGGCAGGTTGGTCAGCACTGGCACCTTGGTCTGCGTGCGCAGCCAGTCAACCACCGTGGCGAGCTTGAAGCCCTTGTCGTGCGGCGCGAGTTTGTAGCCAGTGAACTGGCCGAGCACGATGGCTTTCTGCCGCGCCAGCACCCCGGCCAGCAGCAGTTGCGTGAGCATGCGCTCGATGCGGTACGGATGCTCGCTCACGTCCTCCACGAACAGCACCCCGCCCTTCACTTCAGGGAAGTACGGCGTGCCCAGCAGGCTGGTCAGCACCGCCAGGTTCCCCCCCCAGAGCTGCGCCTTCTTCACGTACAACTCCGGCACGGCGGGCGATCCGTCGGCGCGTGGCTTCTCGCGGCCCAGCGTCCAGCCCGCGCCCTCGCCGTGGCCGGTCAGCAGGTCATCCAAGCAGGCCAGCATGATGTCGTCGGGCTCGCCCTCCACGCCCAGGTCGCCGATCAGCGACGGGCCGGCCCAGGTGGTGGCACCCGTCTGCGCGAGCACAGCGCACTGGAACGCTGTGAAGTCGCTCATGCCCACAAAACGCATGCCGCCTTCGATGGCACGGGCCACGGCCTTGTAGCGGATGCCCGGCAGGATGCGCGTGTAGCCGTAGGCACCGCGGGTGATCAGCGCCACATCGGCCCCGCTGGCCGCGGCGCGGTGGATGGCCGCCAGCCGCGTGGCGTCGTCGCCTGCAAAGCGGGTGTGCACGGCCTGGGCGTCCGGGTCCACCTCAACCTCGTGGCCCATGGCCTTGAGGCGTGCGATGCCGCGGCGAAACGCCGCCTTGTCGCGGATCGCGCTGGCCGGCGAGTAGATGTAGATGTGCTGGGGGCCGGGGTCGTGGGCGCTGTGCGCCAGGTCGTGGTCGTGCGGCAAGGCATTCGGGCCACAAGGCCCGCTCCAGGGGAATTCAAACAACAGTACACCCGAGCGTGAGGCACACGGCCGGGGCGTCATGCGACAGGAAGTCAGGCGGCAAAGTATTCCACAGCCCGGCGGGCAATAACCTCGCCATGCTCCTGTACGAAGTGACCCGCTGCAGGCAGCACCCAGGGTTCGGGGCAGCCGCGGATCTGCCGGGCCAGCGCCTGCATCACCGGCAGGCCCAGCACCGGGTCTTGCGCGCCCACGGCCATGAGCGTGCGGCCCTGCCATTGCTGCGCCCAGAAAGGCGCAGCCGCCCGCGCAAAGGCGGCGCCTTCGGCGTCGGGCCCCTCGGGCACCAAGCGCGGAAACGCCCGCAGCGCGGCGCGGGTACCAGCGTCGGGAAAGGGCGCGTCATAGGCCGCGCATTCGGCCGGCGACAGGTGGGGGTTGCCCCGCGCCAACAGCCGGCCCACGCCGTACAGCGGTTTGTCGGCACACATCTGCCGCCAGGCCCGAAAGCCCGGCGACAGCGGCTGCTCGCCCGTGGCCAGCAGGGTGTTCATCACGAGCAGGCCCTGGTAGCGCGCCGGGGCCTCCGGCGGCAGCGTCAGGCCCAGGATGCCGCCCCAGTCCTGTACGGCCAGCACCACGCGCTGCAGATCCAGCCGCTCAATCAGTTCGAGCAACACCTGGCGGTGCCAGCCAAAGCGGTGGAAAGCGTCCTTCTTGGGCTTGTCGCTTTTGCCGAAGCCAATCAGGTCGGGCGCCACCACGCGGTCGCCCGCGGCGAGCCACACCGGCAGCATGCGCCGCCACAGGTAGCTCCAGGCCGGGTTGCCGTGCAGGCACAACCAGGTGCGCTGCGCATCGCGCGGGCCTTCGTCCAGGTAGTGCAGGCGCAGGCCCGCCAGGCTGGGCAGGTCGCTCAGGTAATGCGGGGCCCAGGGGTAGCCCGGCAGGTGGGCAAAGCGGGCGTCGGGCGTGCGCAGCGCGTCGTCGCGCAGCGGGTGGCGGGCCAGAGCCTCGGCCCGCTGCGCCTTGCGCCGCGCCTGAAAGAACTGGCTCAGCGCCTGCCCGCAGTCGTCGGCCAGCACGCCGCCCTGCACCTGGGTGTGGTGGTTGAGCTGGGCATTGGCAAAGAGGTTGAGCACCGAGCCCGCCGCGCCGGTTTTGGCATCGGGCGCGCCGTACACCACGCGGGCGACGCGCGCATGCAGCATGGCACCGCTGCACATGGCGCAGGGCTCCAGCGTGACGTACACCGTGCAGCCGTCAAGCCGGTAATTGCCCAGCCGCTCGGCCGCGGCGCGCAGGGCCACGATTTCGGCATGGGCCGTGGGGTCGTGCGCGCCCACGGGCGCATTGCGGCCCGTGGCCACCACCTGCCCGCCCTGCACCACCACCGCGCCCACCGGCACTTCGCCCGCGGCCTGGGCGGCACGCGCTTCGGCCAGGGCCGCGCGCATCCAGCGGGCGTCGTCTTCGGCGCTGACCTGCGGCAATATGCTATTCATTTAGTAGCAAACTATTCAGCCTGGACAAGCACAAGCAAGCATTTTGACCCATTGCCTTCAGGGGGATTCCTTGGGCTCGGGGCGCGGCTGCTGCATCAGCGCCTCAACCTGCTGGCGCACCTGCTCGGTGGGCGGCGCCTGGGGATTGACCGGGGCTGGGGCCTGCACCCCGCCCACCGCCGGGCGCGGCAGTTCGGGCACTGGCTGACGGGCCTTGGCCAGGAACATCACCACGGCCAGCGTGACCAGCAGGCCCAGGACAGCAAACACAGCGCGCATGGTGGCTTTTCTCCAATCGAATGGGGCACAGATGCGGCACTGTAGCCCCAAAACGCCCGCGGCCGCACTGGGCGGCCGCGGTGCGGTGGGTGCGCTCAGCGCATCCGTTCAACGCATCAGTTCAGCGCCACGCGGCTGCCGTCCTGGAAGGTGTAGAGCGTGACCGCCGGCGTGGTCAGCTCGCCCTTGGGCGTGAAGGCAATGTGCGCCGTCACGCCGCGGTAGTCGGTCTTGCCGATGAAGGGGATGTACACCTTCGGGTCCACCGAGTTGGCGCGCTTCATCGCGTCCACCAGCACCATGGCGGCGTCGTAGGCGTAGGGGCTGTAGATCTGGAACTGGCCAGGGAATTTGGCGTCGTAGCGCTGCTTCCAGGCCGCGCCGCCCTGCATCTTGGCGATGGACGCGCCACCCGTGGCGCAGGTCACGTTCTTGAGCGCCGGCGTCTTGCCCGACAGTTCGGGCAGCTTCTCGGTGCACAGCGCATCGCCGCCAAAGAACTTGACGTTGCCCAGGCCCAGCTGCTCCATCTGGCGCAGCATCGGGCCGGCCTGTGCGTCCAGGCCGCCGTAGAAGATCGCGTCGGGCTTCTTGTTGCGGATCGATGTGAGGATGGCCATGAAGTCGGTGGCCTTGTCGTGGGTGAACTCCTCGGCCACCACCTTGATGCCCTTTTGCTGCGCCGTGGCCTTGAACACCGAGGCCACGCCCTGGCCATAGGCCGTGCGGTCGTCGATCACGGCCACCGTCTTGATCTTCAGGTGGTCGGCCGAAAACAGCGCCAGCGCTGCGCCCAGCGCGTTGTCATTGGCGATCAGGCGGTAGGTCGTCTTGTGGCCGGGCTTGGTCAGGTCGGGGTTGGTGGCCGCTGCCGTGATGTGTGGCACATCGCACTTGGCATACACGGCCGACGCCGGGATCGACGTGCCCGACTGCAGGTGGCCCACCACGCCGGCCACCTTCTGGTCGCACAGCTTCTGGGCCACGGCGGTGGCCTGGCGCGGATCGCCCGCATCGTCTTCAGCCACGATCTCGAATTTGATCTTCTTGCCGCCGATCACGAGGTTTTGCGCGTTCAGGTCGTCAAGCGCCAGGCGCACGCCGTTCTCGGTGTCCTTGCCGATGTGGGCGATGCCGCCCGACACGGGACCAGCGTGGGCGATCTTGACGGTTTGCACGTCCTGGGCCGTGGCGGCCGTGGCCACCAGGGCCAGGGCGGCAGCGGCAACGGGTTGCAGGGTGCGCAGGCGGGAGGAAAGCATCACAGGGGAATCTCCGGAGATTGAGGTCATGGCGCAGGCGACCAGACCGCCCGCGGGAACCGCTTCGGTTCCGGGGGCCGAGCATGCACCAGATTGGGGCCGAAAAATAAGCATGCTTACGAAATGATGGCCTATGAAAATCATTAATGCAGCGGGCAAAGCCATGCGCGCTGGCCTGCGGCGGGGGTGGCTGGGATAATCGCGCCCCATGTCCCTACTGCCCCACCAGCTCGAACTCCTGTCCCCCGCGCGCGATGCCGACATCGGCATCGAAGCCGTCAACCACGGGGCAGACGCCGTCTACATCGGCGGGCCCGCCTTTGGCGCGCGGGCCAATGCGGGCAACGACATCCGCGACATCGAACGGCTGGTGCGGCATGCGCACCGCTTCCACAGCCGCATCTTCATCACGCTCAACACCATCCTGCGCGACGACGAACTCGAAGACGCACGCCGCATGGCCTGGCAGGTGTACGAGGCCGGGGCCGACGCGCTGATCATCCAGGACATGGGCCTGCTCGAAATCGACCTGCCGCCCATCCAGTTGCACGCCAGCACGCAGACCGACATCCGTACGCCCGAAAAGGCGCGCTTTCTGCAGGACTCAGGCCTGTCGCAGATCGTGCTGGCACGCGAGCTGACGGTGCAGCAGATCGCACAGGTGCACGCCGCGCTGCGCGAAGGCACCGACCCCGCGCGTGCCGCCACGATTGAATTCTTCATCCACGGTGCGCTGTGCGTGGCCTACAGCGGCCAGTGCAACATCAGCCATGCGCAGACGGGCCGCAGCGCCAACCGCGGCGACTGCAGCCAGGCCTGCCGCCTGCCCTACCAGGTGCAGGACGCCCAGGGCCGCTTCATTGCGCACGACAAGCACGTGCTTTCGATGAAGGACAACAACCAGAGCGACAACCTGCGCGTGCTCATCGACGCGGGCGTGCGCAGCTTCAAGATCGAGGGCCGCTACAAGGACATGGGCTATGTGAAGAACATCACCGCCCACTACCGCCGCCTGCTCGATGAGATCCTGGAGGAGCGCGAGGCGATGGGCCAGCCGCTGGCCCGCGCGTCGAGCGGCCGCACCACCTTCAGCTTCACGCCCGACCCGCTGCAGAACTTCAACCGAGAGTTCACCGACTACTTCGTACAAGGCCGCAAGGAAGACATCGGCGCATTTGACAGCCCCAAGAACCCGGGCCAGGCGATTGGCTGGGTCACACGTGTGGGCGCCGACCATGTCGAGATCGAAGTCACCGACCCGGCCACCGTGCTGCACAACGGCGACGGCCTGTGCTACTACGACCTGCAAAAGGAGCTCGTGGGCCTGGCCATCAACCGCGCCGAGCCGGTGTCGGCCCGCAGTGTGGGCCAGTGGCGTGTGTTCCCCAAAGACCCGATCGAGTCGCTGCGCGACCTGCGCAAGGGCACCGAAGTCAACCGCAACCGCGACATGGCCTGGGTGCGCATGCTGGAGAAAAAGTCCAGCGACCGCCGCATCAGCACCTGGCTGGCACTGGCCGAAACCGACACCGGCCTGCAACTCACGCTGACCGACGAAGACGGCTACCAGGGCGAAGCCACGCTGGCCATCGCCTTGCAGGACGCCAGCGACCCCGCACGTGCCGAGGACGCGCTGCGCGAGCAGCTCGGCCGCTTCGGCACTACCATTTTCAGCGTGCAGGCCATGGACCTGCGCCTGCGCGGCCCGCGCTTCGTGCCGGCCTCGGCCCTGAACGGCCTGCGACGTGACGCCGTGGCCGCGCTGGAGCAGGCCCGCGCCCACGGCCTGCAGCGCCTGCCGCGCGCCCAGCCGGTGGAGCCGCCTGTACCCTACCCAGAAGACACGCTCAGCTACCTGGGCAACGTGTTCAATCAGAAGGCGCACGACTTCTATGCACGCCACGGCGTGCGGGTGATCGACGCGGCCTACGAGGCGCACGAAGAGCTGGGCGAGGTGAGCCTGATGATCACCAAGCACTGCGTGCGCTATTCGCTGAGCCTGTGCCCCAAACAGGCCAAGGGCGTGACGGGCGTGCAAGGCACGATCCGCGCCGAGCCGCTGGTGCTGGTGCACAACAACGAGCGGCTCACGCTGCGCTTTGACTGCAAGCCCTGCGAGATGCACGTCGTGGGCAAGATGCGGCGCTCGGTGCTGCAGCAGGCCAAAAAGGAAGCGGCCGAAGTGCCGCTGACCTTCTACCGCAAGCGCCCCGCACCGGCCACGCACTGAGCCCGGCTGGGCACTGCGGCCCGCCCTCCGGGCCGTAGAGCACGACATTAGCCGTGCAGGCTTTGCCTGCCAGTGCGCTGCAGGCCAAGGGTGCACACCGTGCCGCCCCACCCGACGCGCCCATCCCGCAGGGCTGCATGCCGCTGGGCCCGTTGCCACGCCCACACGGCCATCCGGCTTGCACCGCATGCTCCCGGCCACAACGCCAGCGCTTTGCAGCCCAAGGCCGCCCCAACACACGGCAGCACTTGATGTGGGTCAAGCCCCAGGCGCTCGCCGCTTGCCCCATGCCCGGCGAGCGGGTGCAATGCGCAGACCGCTGTTGCGCGCTGCGTCTGTCGTGCACGGCCTTTCTTCGCATGCCTTGATGCCCTCCTCCTCCCCACGCCCGACCACACCCGCGCCCACGGCACCCCACCAGGCCCACCTGCAGGCCACCGATGCGCTGGCGCGCCAGCATGGCGTGGATCTGGCAAGCGGGCTGACCGCCGAAGAAGCCCTGGCGCGTGGCGAACGGCACGGCCCGAACGCATTGCCCGCCGCCAGGCCGCGCAGCCTGCTGCAGCGCCTGGCCGAACAGTTGCGCGACTTCATGGTGCTGGTGCTGCTCGGGGCCGCCGCCGTGGCCGGGCTGGTAGGCGAATGGACCGATGCCGCGGTAATTCTGGTGATCGTGCTGCTGAACGCGGTCATTGGCTGCGTACAGGCCTGGCGCGCCGACCAGGCCCTGGCCGCGTTGCGGCGGCTGGCGGCCGCGCAGGCCACGGCATTGCGCAACGGCATGCCGCAAACCGTACCGGCGCACGCGCTGGTGCCGGGCGATGTGGTCCTGATCGAGGCGGGCAATCAGATTCCGGCCGACCTGCGGCTGTTCGAGATCGCCCAGCTCAAGGTGGACGAATCGGCGCTGACGGGCGAGTCGGTGACGGTGGGCAAGGAAGACGCGGTGCTGCAGGCCGAGGAGGTTCAAAGCCTCGGAGACCATCGCAACATGGCGTTCAAGGGCACCACCGCCACGCACGGGCGTGCCCGCGGGCTGGTGGTGGCCACAGGCATGCAGACCGAACTGGGCCGCATGGCGCAGTTGCTGGACGAAGACGCGCCCCCCACGCCGCTGCAACGCCGCCTGGCGGCCTTCGGAAAGCGCCTGGCCCTGGTGGTGCTGGCCATCTGCGCCGTGGTGTTTGGGGTCGGTGTGCTGCGCGGCGAGGCCGTGTGGCAGATGGGCCTCACGGCCATCAGCCTCGCAGTGGCCGCCATTCCGGAAGCACTGCCCGCCGTAGTCACCGTTCTGCTGGCGCTGGGGGCGCGGCGCATGGTCGAGGTGCATGCTCTGGTCCGGCGTCTGCCGTCGGTCGAAACCCTGGGGTCGGTCACGGTGATCTGCTCGGACAAGACCGGCACCCTGACTCAAAACCGCATGCGGGTGGAACGTGTGCTGTCCCCAGAAGGCGTCTGGCACGCCGACGCGGCGGTGCCATCCCCGTTGCCCGCAGTGCTTGGCGAAACCCTGCGCGCCGCGGCGCTGTGCAACGACGCCCGGGCGCTTCCGGACTGGCCCGCATCCGATGCGGCCCTGCTGCCCGAGGCCTGGGTGGGCGACCCGACCGAGACCGCCCTCATGGTGGCGGCCGAAGTGGCAGGGCTGGCTGCGCGCCAACTCGGCCACTTGTCCCCCAGGCACCACGAGTGGCCGTTCGACTCGGAGCGCAAGCGCATGGCCACCTTGCACGGGCCGTGCACACCGGCGCACGGGGACGATGCGGTGCTGTACGTGAAAGGGGCGCCTGAATCCGTGCTGCCGCTGTGTACCGTGCAGTGGCAGCCCAGCGGGGCCGCGCCGCTCGATGGTCAGGCCGTGCTGCGGCAAGCGCAGGGCCTGGCAGCCCAGGGCTTGCGCGTGCTGGCCGTGGCACGGCGCACCGTACCGCTGGAGGCTGCCCGCTGGCCCGCCGACGAAGCCGAGCGGCACCTCGAACTGCTGGGCCTGCTCGCCATGATCGACCCGCCACGGCCCGAGGCGGCCCAGGCCGTGCGCGAGTGCCAGACGGCGGGCATCGTGCCAGTGATGATCACCGGCGACCACCCCGCAACCGCGCGCGCCATGGCCCAGCGTCTGGGCATCGTGCAGGCCGCCGATGCGCCCGTGCTCACGGGGGCCGACCTGGCGGGCATGGACGACCGCGCGTTGCAGGCGCAGGTGGACGTCGTCCAGGTCTATGCCCGGGTGGACCCGGCCCAGAAGATCCGCATCGTGCAAGCCCTGCAGGCGCGAGGCCACTTTGTCGCCATGACGGGCGATGGCGTCAACGACGCACCGGCCCTGCAGCGCGCGGATATCGGCGTGGCGATGGGCCGCGGCGGAACCGACGTGGCCCGGGAAGCCAGCAGCCTGGTGCTGCTGGACGACAACTTCGCCACCATCGTCGCGGCCGTGCGCGAAGGCCGGCGCATCTACGACAACATCCGCAAGTTCGTGCGCTACACGATGACCGGCAACTCCGGCGAGATCTGGACGATTTTTCTGGCCCCCTTGCTGTGGCTGCCGATGCCGCTGCAACCCATCCACATTCTCTGGGTCAATCTCGTCACAGACGGGCTGCCCGGGCTGGCGCTGGCGGCCGAACCCGCTGAAACCGGGGTGATGGATCGGCCTCCGCGCCCACCGCAGGAAAGCCTGTTCGCACAGGGCATGTGGCAGCACATTCTGTTCGTCGGCCTGCTGATCGGGGGTCTGTGCCTGGCGGTTCAGGCCTGGGCGCTGCACACCGGCCTGGCCCACTGGCAGACCATGGTGTTCACCGTCCTCACCCTGGCGCAAATGGCGCATGTGCTGGCCGTGCGGTCGGAACGCACGCCGCTGTGGCGGCAGGGTATGGGGTCCAACCGGCCGCTGCTTGGTGCGGTCGCCTGCACGGTGGCGCTGCAGCTGTGCACCATCTACGTCCCTGCACTCCAGCCCATCTTCAAAACGGAAGCCCTGTCGGCGGGCGAACTGGCCCTGTGCATGGCCGCAGCCGCTGTGGTGTACGCGGCCGTCGAGGCCGAAAAAGCCTGGCGCCGCCGGGCAGCAAAACCGGCCGCAGCCCCTGCCCACAGGCGCGCCCGCTGAGGGCAGCCCTCGCGCTCTAACCGCAGGGGCCGCGCCGGTGCGGGTGGCAGCGCCGCAGCGCGGATGACCTTCATGCCCCTGCCCCGGCACGGACCACTGGCGAACGCGACAATGCCCGCACCCCCCACTCGCGACCCCCACCATGGATTCCGTCAGCCAGTTTGCCCTCGGCGCAGCCCTTACCACCGCCGTGCTCGCAGGGCGCACAGCGCCCTGGAAGGCCGTGCTGTGGGGTGGTGCGATGGGCACCCTTCCCGACCTGGACACCTTTGTGCGCCACGGCGACCCCATTCTGGACATGGTGCGCCACCGGGCCGAAAGCCACTCCCTGATTTACCTGAGCGTGCTTTCGCTGCCCTTGGGATGGGTGGGGGCGCGCTGGCTTGGCCGACCACAGACATCAGATGCCACTGCCCCGCAGACGCAGGTCTCGTCGGCCCACGCAAGCGCATGGCAGCGGTGGTGGTTTGCGACCTGGCTGACGCTGTTCACCCATCCCCTGCTCGACTGGATGACGGTGTACGGCACGCAACTGGCGCAGCCGTTCTCTGACCACCCGTTTGGCCTGGGCAGCATCTTCATCATCGATCCGCTCTACACGCTACCCCTGCTGCTGGCCCTGGCCGTGGCCCTCGTCAGTCAGCGTGTGGGCACGGTACGCAAGGCCTGTCTGCTGGGCCTTGCGCTCAGTACCGCTTACCTGGGCTGGAGCGCGGCCGCCCAACAGCATGTGCGGCAGGTCGTGAAAGCGTCGCTCGCCGCCCAGGGCATTCAGGCCGAGCGGGTGCTGGTCACGCCGACCCCCTTCAACACGGTGCTGTGGCGTGCTGTGGCCGTCGAGGACGGACGCTACTGGGAAGGATTCCATTCGCTGCTTGACGGTGGCCGGCCCATGCGCTGGAAGGCCTACGACCGGGGTGCGGCGCTGATCAGCACCCACGCAGCCTTGCCCGCCGTGCAACGCATTGCCGCCTTCAGCCACGGCTTCTACCGCATGGGACTGGAGGGCGGCCAGGTCACGCTGACCGACCTGCGCATGGGCCAGGAGCCGTTCTACACCTTCCACTTCCTGCTGGGCACCGCCGACGAACTCGCGCGCGGGTCGGTGACGGTGGAGCAGCGCTGGATGCGCCCGCCGCTGGACGGCGCGCTGCCGCGCCTGTGGCAGCGCCTGCGCGGGGCGGACATCGAGCTCATGCCCCCCACGGCACCCGTGGCCGCACCGGGCTGATCAACGCGCAGGCCAGTCGCGCGCGCACCGGAAGCCGATGTACACCACGGTCGTGTCGCCAGGCTTGCTCTGGCGGTGCGCAGCACGCATGGGCCCCGCGCCATACCACCACGAGCCGCCGCGGGTCAGGCGCTCGGCATTGCCGGCCGCGCCTGGGGGGTCGTCCACCCATTCCCAGGCGTTGGCGCCCATGTCGTGCAGGCCATTGACCCCTGCGGGCGTGGCCCCTGCCAGCGCATGACCAGCACCCCGCCACAGGCGTGCACTGTGGGGCACGGCGCGGCGTGCGGCCTCGGCACCACAGTCGTCCAGGCATTGCGCCCCCTGCGGCGAATCACCAGTCGGATACGGATAGGTGCGGCCGGTCTGCCAGGGCGCCGGGGCATTCGGACGGCGCTCGGTGTAGGCGGCCTCGGTCCACTCGGCATCGGTGGGCAGTCGGCCACCGGCCCAGCGGCAAAACGCCTGGGCTTCGTCGTAGGTGATGTGCACAGCGGGCTCGGCGGCGGCTGCGGGCGACTGGGGGCCGAAGGGTGTGCGCCAGGTCCAGCCCGGCTTGCGCACCCACCCGGCCTCGTACACCTGGCCGCCACCCTCGCGCTCGGCCCGCGTCTGCAGGCCGGTGGCCGCCACAAAGCGCTGGAACTGCCCGACGGTCGTCTCGGTGCGCGCCATGGCAAAGCCTGCAATGGGCTGCCAGTCGATGCCTGCGGGGTTGGGGCTGCTGTGCGCAGGCTGGGCCGACACTGCGGCAGCGGCCATCCAGGGCAGGAGCCCGCAGGCACGGGCCAGTCGGCGCAGCGGCTGCCCATCGGCAGCGGCAAGGGTGGCAAGGCGGAGCGGAACCTGTCGGATCATGGGGTGTACCTCGGCAGCACTGGCGCGCATGCTGGCACAGCCAGCCACGGGTTGCCGGCTGCGGTCGCATGGCCCTGCATGGGCCTGGGATTCCAGGCCGTTTGCTGCAGCGGGTTTCGCCGCTCTTGGCCATACAAGCAAACGCAAAAAAGGCCTGCACAGGCAGGCCTTGGAGCACCCACAAGCACCGGGCTGCAGAGCGGTGCTGTCGCACCCCACCGTCGGCCCAGCATTCCGGCGCAGCCTGGCCTGCCGCACCGGAACCGAGGTTCCTTGGAGCTGCGGGGCATGCGCCCCGCACCGCATCAAAAGCGCCAGCCGAGGCCCACGCCCACGAGCACTGGGTCCACCTTGAAGGTGCCAGCCTTGACGCCTGCCGCAAACACGTCGGTCTTGATGTAAACCTTCTTCACGTCCAGGTTGAGGTACAGGTTCTTGGCAAGCGGGATGTCCACCCCGGCCTGCAGCGCGGGGCCAAAGCTGTTCTTGTCGATCGTGACGCCTGCGGGCAGGTTCACGCTGGAAAAGCGCGTGTAGTTCAGGCCAGCGCCCACGTAAGGCTTGATGCCGCCCACATTGAAGTGGTACTGCAACAGCAGCGACGGCGGCAGGTGCTTGAGGGTGCCGATGGGCACACCGGCTGCGCTCAGCGTGTGCTTTTGCGGCACGGTGAGGATCAGCTCGGCCGCGATGTTGGGCGTGAAGAAGTACGAAACATCGACTTCAGGGATCGCCTTGTTGTTGACCGACAGGCCCAGGCCCGTGCTGTCCTTGTTGGCGCTGTCCAGGTGCACGGCGCGGGCGCGCACCATCCAGGGGCCTTCGGCCTGCTGGGCCAGGGCGGCTCCAGAGGTCAGGGCACACAAAGCGGCGACGGCGAGCAGATGCTTGTTCATAGGGGACTCGTTGCAGTGATACACGGGGACATCCCCCGTGACTGCATTGGGCCCCACCCGAGGCCACCGCGCCTTGCCGCACGTCAAAGACTGCGCAGGTTGTTGCGCAGGCAACCATGTCCACCCGCTCCACCCGCCACAGAGCGCCGGATGGCGGCAGGAGCCGCCATGACAAGAGGGCTCAGTGCCCCTTGCCGCGCAGGCGCTGCACCAGCGTCACACCCAGCAGCACCAGCGCTCCGGCCACGAGGCCCGTGACCGCGTTGAGTAACTGCTCAACCACGGCACGCAGCAGACCCCCGCCCGCGCCCTGCCCTGCGGCGGCGCTCCAGGCCTCGACCGCATGGTGCAGCACCGGCAGGCCATGCACCAGAATGCCGCCGCCCACCAGGAACATGGCGGCCGTGCCGGCCACCGACAGCGCCCGCATGAGCCAGGGCGCAGCGGTGAGGATGCCGCGGCCCAGCGCCTGCGCACCGCCACCCGGGCGGCCATGCAGCCACAGGCCCAGGTCGTCGAGCTTGACGATGCCAGCCACCAGCCCATAGACACCCACCGTCATGATCAGCGCAATACCGGCCAGCACCGCCACCTGCTGGGCAAACGCCGCCTGGGCCACCGTGCCCAGCGTGATGGCGATGATCTCGGCCGAGAGGATGAAATCGGTGCGCACCGCGCCGCGGATCTTGTCTTTCTCCATCGCCACCAGGTCCACATCGGCACCGGCCACCGCTGCGGCCCGGCGCTGTGCATCGGCGGCGGCCTCGGCGGCGTCGTCTGCGCTGTGCAGCCAGCGGTGCGCGAGTTTTTCGGCCCCTTCAAAGCACAAAAACGCACCGCCCAGCATGAGCAGGGGCGTGATGGCCCAGGGCGCGAATGCGCTGATGAGCAAGGCCGCGGGTACGAGGATGGCCTTGTTGATCAGCGAACCCTTGGCCACCGCCCACACCACTGGCAGTTCGCGGTCGGCCTGCACGCCCGTGACCTGCTGGGCGTTGAGCGCGAGGTCGTCGCCCAGCACCCCCGCCGTCTTTTGCGCTGCCACCTTGGTCATCACCGACACATCGTCGGCCATGGCGGCGCTCTTCTTGGCGGCCACCTTGGTCATGAGGGCAATGTCGTCGAGCAGCGTGGCGATGTCGTCGATGAGTGCAAGCAGACTGGCAGTGGCCATGGGTTCCTCCCGGGAAAAGCGGCATTATGATGAAAAAAGCGCCTCGTGCTTGTCTGGCAAGCACGAGGCGCTCTTATTTTGATAGCAAATCAGGCGGCGCGGTCAACCCACCCACTTGCGCGCGTTGCGCCAGATGCGCATCCAGGGGCTGAGCGCGCTGCGGTCGCCGGGCGTCCAGCTCATCTGGATGTTGCGGAACACGCGTTCGGGGTGCGGCATCAGCGCGGTGAAGCGACCGTCGGCCGTGGTCACGCTGGTCAGGCCCTGCGGGCTGCCGTTGGGGTTGAACGGGTACTGCTCGGTAGCGCGGCCGTGGTGGTCCACGTAGCGCATGGCCGCCAGCACGCGGCTGGCGTTGCCGCGCACGCCGAAGTTGGCATAGCCCTCGCCGTGGGCCACCGCAATCGGCAGGCGGCTGCCCGCCATCCCCTGGAAGAACAGGCTGGGCGATTCGAGCACTTCCACCAGCGACAGGCGGGCCTCGAAACGCTCGCTCTGGTTGGTGGTGAAGCGCGGCCAGTCTTGTGCGCCAGGAATGATGTCGGCGAGTTCGGCAAACATCTGGCAGCCGTTGCACACGCCCAGGCCGAAGGTGTCGGTGCGCGCGAAGAACTGCTGGAACTGCTCGGACAGCACCGGGTTGAAGGTGATGCTGCGCGCCCAGCCGATGCCCGCGCCCAGGGTGTCGCCATAGCTGAAGCCGCCACAGGCCACAATGCCCTGAAAGTCGGCCAGCCGCGCGCGGCCCGTCTGCAGGTCGGTCATGTGCACGTCGTGCGCTTCAAAACCGGCCTCGGTGAAGGCGTAGGCCATTTCGACGTGCGAGTTCACGCCCTGCTCGCGCAGGATGGCGACACGCGGGCGCGCGCCGCCGGTCTGCACAAAGGGCGCGGCCACGTCCTCGGCGGGGTCGAACGTGAGGTGCAGGTGCAGGCCCGGGTCGTCGGACAGGCCGGCGGCGGCGTGTTCGGCATCGGCCGTGGCGGGGTTGTCGCGCTGCTGGCAGATCTTCCAGCTCACGCTGTCCCACACCTGGTGCAGATCGGCCAGGGGCGCGTCGAAAATGCATTTGGCGTCGCGCCAGATCTGCAGCTGGCCCTTGCCCGCGTCGATCTCAGACGCGGCCGGCCGCGTCTTGCCGATGAAGTGGCTGCACTGCGACAGGCCGTGCGCGCGCAGGGTCTGCATCACGTCGTTGCGCTCGGCGGTGCGCACCTGCAGCACCACGCCCAGCTCTTCGTTGAACAGGGCCTTGAGCGTCAGTTCGTCGCGGCGTGCGCCCACCTGGGTGGCCCAGTTCTTGGCGTCGCCGTATTCGGCACGGCTGTCGTGGATGCCGTCGCCTTCGGTGACCAGCAGGTCCACATTGAGCGCCACGCCCACATGGCCAGCAAAGGCCATTTCGGCCACCGCGGCCAGCAGGCCGCCGTCGCTGCGGTCGTGGTAGGCCAGGATGCGGCCCTGCGCACGCAGCGCGTTCACGGCGTCGACCAGGCGCACCAGGTCTTGCGCATCGTCCAGGTCGGGCACGGTGTCGCCGCTCTGGTCCAGCGTCTGTCCCAGGATGCTGCCGCCCATGCGGTTGCGGCCACGGCCCAGGTCGATGAGCACCAGCGTGGTGTCGATTTCGTCGGCATCGAGCTGCGGCGTGAGCGTGCCGCGCACATCGGCCAGCGTGGCAAAAGCGCTCACGATCAGGCTCACGGGCGAGGTGACCTTGTGCGTGCCGCCAGCGTCCGTCCATTGCGTGCGCATCGACAGGCTGTCCTTGCCCACGGGGATGGAGATACCGAGCTGCGGGCACAGCTCCATGCCCACGGCCCGGACGGTGGCGTACAGCGCCGCGTCTTCGCCGGGTTCGCCGCAAGCGGCCATCCAGTTGGCCGACAGCTTCACGCGCGGCAGCTCGATGGGTGCGGCCAGCAGGTTGGTGATGGCTTCGGCCACCGCCATGCGGCCCGAGGCCGGGGCGTCGAGTGCGGCCAGCGGCGTGCGCTCGCCCATGCTCATGGCCTCGCCCGCAAAGCCACGGTAGTCGCCCAGCGTCACGGCGCAGTCGGCCACCGGCACCTGCCAGGGGCCCACCATCTGGTCGCGGTGCGTGAGGCCGCCCACCGTGCGGTCGCCAATCGTGATGAGGAAGCGCTTGGACGCGACCGTGGGGTGCGCCAGCACGTCGATCACCGCCTGCTGCAGCGGCACGCCGGTCAGGTCGATGGGGGCGAACTCACGCGCCACGGTTTTCACGTCGCGGTGCATCTTGGGCGGCTTGCCCAGCAGCACGTCCATGGGCATGTCCACCGGCAGGCGCTGGTCGCCCGCGGCCGCAGCGGTGTCTTCGAGCACGAGCTGGCGCTCTTCGGTGGCCGTGCCGATCACGGCGAACGGGCAGCGCTCGCGCTCGCAGAACGCCTGGAACTGCGGCAGCGATTCGGGCGCAATCGCCAGCACGTAGCGCTCCTGGCTTTCGTTGCTCCAGATCTCCTTGGGCGAGAGGCCGCTTTCTTCGAGCGGCACCTTGCGCAGGTCAAAGCGCGCGCCGCGCCCTGCGTCGTTGGTCAGCTCGGGGAAGGCGTTGGACAGCCCGCCCGCGCCCACGTCGTGGATGGCCAGGATGGGGTTGCCCTCGCCCTGCGCCCAGCAGTGGTTGATGACTTCTTGCGCGCGGCGCTCGATCTCGGGGTTGCCGCGCTGCACCGAGTCAAAGTCGAGCTCGGCGGCATTCGTGCCCGTGGCCATGGAGCTGGCCGCGCCGCCACCCATGCCGATGCGCATGCCCGGCCCGCCAAGCTGGATGAGCAGCGTGCCCGCCGGGAACAGCACCTTGTGCGTCTGGCCCGCGTCGATGGTGCCCACGCCGCCCGCGATCATGATGGGCTTGTGGTAGCCGCGCGCGACGCCGCCCACGGTCTGTTCGTATTCGCGGAAGTACCCGGCCAGGTTGGGCCGGCCAAACTCGTTGTTGAAGGCCGCGCCGCCCAGCGGGCCTTCGGTCATGATCTGCAGCGGGCTGGCAATGTGCTCGGGCTTGCCGAACTGGCCGCCCCACAGGCGCGACACCGTGAAGCCCGTGAGCCCGGCCTTGGGCTTGGAGCCGCGGCCGGTGGCGCCTTCGTCGCGGATCTCGCCGCCCGCACCGGTGGACGCACCCGGGAACGGCGAGATCGCCGTCGGGTGGTTGTGCGTTTCCACCTTCATCAGCACGTGCTGCAAAGCGCTATGCTTTTGATAGCTGCTCGTGCTTGATTCTGAAGCACGAGCGGCCATTTTGGCCACAAAACGCTCGGCGGTGTAGCCCTCCATGATGGAGGCGTTGTCGGCATAGGCCACCACCGTGTGCTGGGGCGCAAGCTGGTGCGTGTTGCGGATCATGCCGAACAGGCTCTTGTCCTGCGGCACGCCGTCGATGGTGAACTGGGCGTTGAAGATCTTGTGGCGGCAGTGCTCGCTGTTGGCCTGCGCGAACATCATCAGCTCCACGTCGGTGGGGTTGCGGCCCAGGCCCTGGAAGGCGTTCACCAGGTAGTCGATCTCATCGTCGGCCAGCGCCAGGCCAAAGCGCGTGTTGGCCGCCTCCAGCGCGGCGCGGCCGCCGCCCAGCACGTCCACGCGCTCCATGGGCGCGGGCTGGAGTTCGGTGAACAGCGCGGCGGCCGCCGCGCGGTCGGGCAGCACCGACTCGGTCATGCGGTCGTGCAGCAGCGCGGCCACGGCGGCACGCTGCTCGGCGCTCAGCGTGGGGGCCTTGCCCAGCAGGCCGGCGCGCAGCGTAACCCGGTATTCGGTCACGCGCTCCACGCGCTGCAGCGTCAGGCCGCAGTTGCGCGCAATGTCGGTGGCCTTGGAGGCCCAGGGCGACAGCGTACCCAGGCGCGGGCTGACCACCACCACCTCGCCGCCCTCGGTCGGGCCACGGTAGGCGTCGCCGTAGGTCAGCAGCGCCGCCAGCCGCTCGCGGGCCGCCGCGTCGGGGGCCTGGGCGCTGGCCACCAAGTGCACATGGCGCGCGGCAATGCCGTCGATGCGCTCGTGGATGGCCTGGAGGCGGGGCAGGAGTTGCTGGACACGAAAGGCGCTGAGGGCGTTGCTGCCTTCAAACTGGGTAATGTGCAAGGTCACGGTGGCGGCCTGTGGCAGGAGGGGACGAAAGTGGATCGGGTGGCTGCGGGCCGCATGGTCAGGTCGCTGAATGGGACCTGCGCTTGGGGCACGCAGCGGGGGTTGGTGCAGCCCGCCATTTTACCGGGCTGGCACAGCGGCCTGGCGGTGGGCCGGGTGCGACCGGCCGCAGCCCGGTGCGGCGCATGCCTGCGGCAGCGCCAGGGCAGCACCGCCGCGCCCCACGCCCGCGCAGCCCCGATGGGATAATCCCGCCCCATGAGCATCACCATCAAGACCGCCGAAGACGTCGAAGGCATGCGCGTGGCCTGCCGCCTGGCCTCCGAGGTGCTGGACTACATCGCACCCCACATCAAGCCTGGCATCACGACACGTGAAATCGACCGCCTGGGCGCCGAATGCATGGCCCAGCAAGGCACCACGTCGGCCACCGTGGGCTACCAGCCCCCGGGCTATCCGCCCTACCCGGCCTCGCTGTGCACCTCGGTCAACCATGTGGTGTGCCACGGTATCCCCAACGACAAGCCGCTCAAAAAAGGCGACATCGTCAACGTGGACGTGACGGTGATCACCGACGAGGGCTGGTACGGTGACAACAGCCGCATGTACATCATTGGCGAAGGCTCCATCGCCGCCCGCCGCCTGTGCGCGCTGACGTTTGACGCCATGTGGCACGGTATCGTGCAGGTGCGCCCCGGCGCGCGCCTGGGCGACATCGGGCACGCCATCCAGAAATTTGCCGAAGGCCACGGCTATTCGGTGGTGCGCGAGTTCTGCGGCCACGGCATCGGCCGCAAGTTCCACGAAGACCCGCAAGTGCTGCACTACGGCCGCCCGGGCACGGGCATTGAGCTGGTGCCGGGCATGGTCTTCACCATCGAGCCCATGATCAACGCCGGCAAGCGCGAGGTCAAAGAGTTTGGCAACGACGGCTGGACCATCGTCACCAAAGACCACAGCCTCTCGGCCCAGTGGGAGCACACGGTGCTGGTCACGGAAACCGGGTATGAGGTCATGACCCTGTCGGCCGGATCGCCCCCGCTGCCGCCGTTTGTGACCGCCACCGCCACCTGAGGGGCGTGATCGCTGCGCCGCGGGTATCGGTCTTGCTTGCCCATTGCCATCTTTGCTGAACCCACGCGCTCCATGAACGATCTCGCCTCTCTGCGCACCCAGTACCGCAGCGACAAGGCCGCCCTGCTGGCCGCCATGCAGGCCACCGGCGCCTCCACCCGTGGCATCCGGGTGTTGCTGCGCAGGCTGTCGACCCTGACCGACGGGCTGCTGCAACAGTTGTGGCAGCGCGCTGCCCTGCCGCCCGATCTGGCCCTGGTGGCCGTGGGCGGGTATGGACGCGACCAGCTGTTTCCGTTTTCCGACGTCGACGTGCTGCTGCTGCTGCCCGACGCGCGCTGCGCCGACGGCTGCGACACGCTCAAGGCGCAACTCGAGGCCTTCATCGGCAGTTGCTGGGACGCGGGGCTGGAGATCGGCTCCAGCGTGCGCACCGTGAGCGAATGCCTGACCGAGGCCGCGGGCGACGTGACAGTGCAGACCTCGCTGCTCGAAGCGCGGCGGGTCTGCGGCAACGCCGCGGTTTATGCCGAGTTCCGCCAGCGCTACGACGCGGCCATGGACCCGCAGGCGTTTCTGGTGGCCAAGACGCTGGAGATGCGCCAGCGGCACAACAAGTACGAGAACACGCCCTATTCGCTGGAGCCCAACTGCAAGGAGTCTCCGGGCGGCCTGCGCGACCTGCAGATGATTTTGTGGGTGGCGCGCGCCGCAGGACTGGGCGCGTCGTGGAAGGAGCTGGCTGCGAGCGGCATGGCCACGGCCTTCGAAGTGCGCCAGATCGAGCGCAACGAAGCCCTGCTGTGCCTGATCCGCGCCCGCCTGCACATTGCGGCCGGGCGGCACGAAGACCGGCTGGTGTTCGACCTGCAAACGAGCGTGGCCGAATCCTTTGGCTACCGATCGCAGGCCCCAGACGGCTCGCGCCTGCCCATGCGGGCCAGCGAAACGCTGATGCGCCGCTATTACTGGGCCGCCAAGGCGGTGTCGCAGCTCAGCCAGATCCTGCTGCTCAACATCGAGGAGCGGCTCAATCCCCAAACGCACGAGTTGCGCCCGCTGGACGAGCGGTTTCTCGAAAAAGCGGGCCTGATCGAGGTGGCCAGCGACGACCTGTACCAGCGCGACCCGCACGCCATCCTCGAAACCTTTCTGTGCTACCAGCGCACGGTGGGCCTCAAAGACCTGTCGGCGCGCACGCTGCGCGCGCTCTACAACGCCCGCGGCCTGATGGACAGTCGTTTCCGGCGCGACCCGGTCAACCGCGCAGCCTTCATGCGCATCCTGCAGCAGCCCGCGGGCATCACCCATGCCATGCGGCTCATGAACCAGACTTCGGTGCTGGGCCGCTATCTGTGGCCGTTCCGGCGCATCGTGGGGCAGATGCAGCACGACCTGTTCCACGTCTACACCGTGGACCAGCACATCCTGATGGTGCTGCGCAACGTGCGGCGTTTCTTCATGGCCGAACATGCCCACGAATACCCGTTCTGCTCGCAGCTAGCGGGCGGCTGGGACAAGCCCTGGATCCTGTACCTGGCTGCGCTGTTTCACGACATCGGCAAGGGCCGCGGTGGCGATCATTCGCAGATCGGTGCGCTGGAAGTGCGGCGCTTTTGCCGCCAGCACGGAGTGGACCGTGAAGACGCACGCCTGGTCGAGTTTCTGGTGCACGAGCACCTGTCGATGAGCCGCATCGCCCAGAAGGAAGACTTGTCCGACCCCGACGTCATCGCCGCATTCGCGCGACGCGTGGGCAATGAGCGCAACCTCACGGCGCTGTACCTGCTGACGGTGGCCGACATTCGCGGCACCAGTCCCAAGGTGTGGAACGCCTGGAAAGGCAAGCTGCTGGAAGACCTGTACCGCGCCACACTGCGCACCCTGGGCGGCCGCGCGCCGGATGCCGCAGCCGAAATCGAGGCCCGCAAGCGCGAGGCCCTGGTGCTGCTGGCGCTCAGCGCCCTGCCGCATGAGGCACATCGAGCCCTCTGGGACACGCTGGACGTGAGCTACTTCATGCGGCACGAAGCGGCCGACATTGCCTGGCACACGCGCCACCTGTCGCGCCATGTGGGCTCTGCCAAGCCCATCGTGCGCGCCCGCCAGTCGCTCGCGGGCGAAGGCTTGCAAGTCATGGTGTACGCGCCCGACCAACCCGACCTGTTTGCGCGCATCTGCGGCTACTTCGACCGGGCGGGCTTCAGCATCCTGGACGCCCGCGTACACACCGCACACAACGGGCATGCGCTTGACACCTTCCAGGTCGTCACGGCCGAGATGCCGGGCGCGTACCGCGAGCTCACGCACATGGTCGAGAGCGATCTCGTGCACGTGATCGAAGACGGCGGACCGCTGCCCGAGCCGGGCCGTCGGCGGGTGTCGCGGCGGGTCAAGAGCTTTCCGATCGCGCCGCGCGTGACGCTGCGGCCTGACGAAAAGGCCCAGCGCTGGCTGCTGGCCATCTCAGCCAGCGACCGCGCTGGCCTGTTGTATGTGGTGGCGCGCATCCTGGCACAGCACCGGCTGAGCGTGCAGCTGGCCAAGATCAGCACGCTGGGCGAGCGCGTGGAGGACACCTTCCTCGTGCAAGGGCCCGAGTTGCAGAACAACGCCCGGCAGATCGAGATCGAGACCGAGATCCTGCGCGAGCTGTCGGCCTGAAGGCAGTCAAGCGCGGCTGCGGCAATCAGTCGTCCTCGTGCGCCGCAATACCCGGAAACAGCACGTCCGTAAAACCAAACTGCCGGAAGTCGCGCACCCGCATTGGATACAGCGTGCCCCAGAGGTGGTCGCACTCGTGTTGCACCACCCGAGCATGAAAGCCCTCCACAGTCCGGTCGATGGCCGCCCCCTGCGCATCAAAGCCGGTGTAGCGGATGCGCGACCAACGCGGCACCCGCCCACGCAGACCGGGCACCGACAGGCAACCCTCCCAGTCTTCCTCCTCGGCATCGCCCAGAGGAGTGATCACAGGATTGACCAGTACCGTCGGTGGCACCAGGGGCCGATCGGGGTAGCGGGGATTGCGCTGGAGCGATCCGAACACCACCACCTGCAAAGGCACCCCGATCTGAGGCGCCGCAAGACCGGCCCCCTGCGCAGCGGCCATGGTGTCGTGCAGATCCTGCACCAGTGCGTGCAATTGCGGCGTGTCGAAATGCTCGACTGCAGCCGCATGCTGCAGGAGCCGGGCATCGCCCATCTTGAGAATGTTCCGAACGGTCATGCCCGGCAGGATAGCAAGCGCTGCGGTGCACCGCAGACACCCGTGCTCTGCATCGATCAGCGGACCGCGATCGGTCGCGAGTTGCGAAAGTGCTCCTATTTTTGTGTATATAATCTCGGTCTCTGTTCCTCAATAGCTCAGTCGGTAGAGCGCCGGACTGTTAATCCGTAGGTCCCTGGTTCGAGCCCAGGTTGAGGAGCCAAAAAAACATGAGATGCCAGCGCGGCTGGCACACCGACATTCCTCAATAGCTCAGTCGGTAGAGCGCCGGACTGTTAATCCGTAGGTCCCTGGTTCGAGCCCAGGTTGAGGAGCCAGACAAACCCCGCAGCGCAAGCTGCGGGGTTTTTCTTTTGGGGCCTGCAATCGTTCGGCGCTCCGCGACAATCAAGGCCCATGTTGCTGCTTGGCCCCGCATGACACCCTCGGTTATCTGGCTTGCTCCAGGCGAGCCGCTCCCTCCTTCAGAGCAGGCCTGGGGCGCCGACTCGCCAGCCCCTGGGTTGCTCGCTGCGGGCGGAAGCCTCGACACCGTCAGCCTGCAGAGAGCCTACGCGCAAGGCGCTTTCCCTTGGTTCAGTGATGGCCAACCCATCCTCTGGTGGGCACCAGACCCCCGCATGGTGCTGCAGGTCGACGAATTCCGATTGCACCGGTCGCTGCGCAAGACGCTGGAACGCTTTCGGGCACAAGCCTGCTGTGAAGTGCGTGTGGACACTGCTTTCTCGCAGGTGATCAGAGCGTGCGCGAGCGCTCCGCGAGAAGGCCAGAGTGGCACCTGGATCGTGCCCGCCATGATCCAGGCCTATGAAGCACTCCACGCAGCCGGCCATGCCCACAGCGTCGAAACCTGGGTGGACGGCCACCTGGTCGGCGGACTGTATGCCGTCAATCTGGGGCGCATGGTGTTTGGGGAATCGATGTTTGCGCGGCAGACGGATGCATCGAAGATTGCCCTGGCCGCGCTGGTGGCGCTGTGTCGCCGTCAAGGGGCACCCTGGATCGACTGTCAGCAGAACACAGCACATCTGGCGTCCTTGGGAGCCCGCGAAATGCCACGGTCGGCGTTTTTGGCGGGTGTGCGTGCAGCCGCTGCACAGCCCGCACTGGCGTGGCAGTTCGAGCCCGTATACTGGAACGCAGTGTTGCCCACCCAAGCCAGCGCGGCATGACGCAACTCAACGATTTTCCTCTCCAGTCGCTGCAGTTTTACGCCACAGCGCCCTACCCATGCAGCTACCTGCCCGACCGGCTGGCACGGTCCCAGGTGGCCACCCCCAGCCATCTCATCCAGACCGAGGTCTATTCCGGGTTGGTGGCCCAGGGGTTCCGACGCAGTGGCATGTTCACCTACCGCCCGTACTGCGACGGTTGTCAGGCCTGCGTCCCGTTGCGGGTGTTGGCGTCAGAGTTTGAGCCCAACAGGAGCCAGCGGCGCGCCGGCGTGAGGCACGGTCACCTGCAGGCGCGCGTGTCGCGGCTGTGTTTCCTTCCAGAGCACTACGCGCTGTACCTGCGTTACCAGAACGGACGCCATGCTGGCGGCGGCATGGACAACGACAGCATCGACCAGTACACACAATTTTTGCTGCAAAGCCGCGTCAACTCACGCCTGGTGGAATTCCGCGAGCCGGCGGCAGATGGTGGCCCTGGCGTGCTGAAAATGGTGTCCATCCTGGATGTGTTGGCCGATGGCCTGTCGGCGGTTTACACGTTCTACGAGCCAGATGACAAGGCCAGCTACGGCACCTACAACGTGTTGTGGCAGATCGAGCAAGCCCGCTCGCTCGGGCTGCCCTATGTGTACCTCGGGTACTGGATCGAAGGCAGTGCCAAGATGCGCTACAAGGCGGCATTTGTGCCGCATGAGCGTCGCCAACAAGGCATCTGGACGCGCACCGACGCCCGTTGAGCGACCCGTGCGCTGCAGCGCTTGATTTCACCAGCTAAGATGGCGGACCGCAGCGCGAATCCAGCCCATGAAGAAGACCGATCCCGGCGTTCCCTCCAAACCCAGTGTGCAGGTGCTTGAACGCATGTTCACGCTGATGGATGTGCTGGCAGCCCGGGAAGAGCCCGTTTCGCTCAAGGAAATCAGCGAAAAAACCGGACTTCATCCGTCCACGACCCACCGGATTCTCAACGATCTGACGATTGGCCGCTTCGTCGACCGGCCTGAGCCGGGTAGCTATCGCTTGGGTATGCGCTTGCTGGAGCTGGGCAATCTGGTCAAAGCACGCCTGAGTGTGCGTGATGCAGCGCTCGCGCCGATGCGCAGCCTGCACAAGCAGATCCAGCAACCGGTGAACCTGAGCATGCGCCAGGGCGACGAGATCGTGTACGTGGAGCGCGCCTACAGCGAAAGGTCTGGCATGCAGGTGGTGCGTGCGATTGGTGGCCGGGCGCCGCTGCACCTGACCTCGACCGGCAAGCTGTTTCTTGCCGTTGACGACCCCCAGCGCGTCCGTGCCTACGCAGCCCGCACCGGCCTGGCCGGACATACGCGCAACAGCATTACGCAATTGCCGGCTCTGGAACGGGAACTCGCGAAAGCGCGTCAGTACGGCATTGCGCGCGACAACGAGGAACTGGAATTGGGCGTGCGGTGCATGGCCGCAGGCGTTTATGACGACCAGGGCAAGCTGGTGGCAGGTTTGTCCATCTCCGCACCCGCAGACCGGCTGGACGAAAGCTGGCTGCCCAAGCTGCAGGCCACCGCCAACGCGATCTCCGAGGCTCTCGGATATGTGGCGCACCAGACGCCCTCGCCGTTCGCCGCCGAGCCGGGCATCGGCCGCAACGTGCGCTGAACAAACCCGTCCGACGGACTGCGTTCACAGCCCACACGACGCCTCAAGGGTCACATGGGCCGGGTAGCCGACCGGTGCTGGGCGCTGCAGTCTTTTCAGTACTGATCTCACGACAGCAAAAGGCCCGCGACGCGGGCCTTTTGCTTTTCTGCCCCTGCGAAGATCGCACCTCTTCGCATCCGGCCTGGGTCAACGGACTCAGCCTTTGACCGGCCGCGACGGAGCGGCGGAAGACCGCAACCCGGAAGACGTCTCCACCCAGGTGCGCACGCGTTCGGCATCGCCGAGACGGCTGAACTTGCCGGCAGAGTCCAGGAACACCATGATCAGTTTGCGGCCTGCAATGTGCGCCTGCATCACAAGGCACCGTCCCGCCTCAGAGATGTAGCCAGTCTTCTGCAGACCAATCTCCCAGGCTGGATTGCGGACCAACCCGTTGGTGTTGTTGTAGTGCAGGGTTCGACGGCCGAGGGCCACCTCGTAGCTCGGCGAGGTGGACAGCTCGCGAAGCAGTGGATCGCCATGGGCCACGTTGACCAAGGTTGCGAGATCCCTTGCGCTGGACTGATTGCGGCTGGACAGCCCGGTCGGCTCTACGTAGCGCGTATCGGTCATGCCGAGCAGTTTGGCCTTGGCGTTCATCTGGACCACGAAGCTCTCGAGCCCGCCGGGGTAGGTACGGCCCAGCGCATTGGCAGCCCGGTTCTCGCTTGACATCAAGGCCAAATGCAGCATTTCGCCCCGGGTCAGCGTCGTTCCCACGCTCAGGCGAGAACTGCTGCCTTTTTCGGTGTCCACATCAGCCTCTGTGATGGTGATCATTTCGTCCATCGGGAGGCCGGATTGCGAGATAAGCAACCCCGTCATCAGTTTGGTCAACGAGGCGATGGGCAGCACCGCGTGGTCATTCTTGCTCAGGAGCACCTCTTGTGTGTCCTGGTCAATCACCAGTGCCACGCTGGACTTCAGATCAAGCGGATCCGACACCAGGTGCAGCCCCGCCATCTGGCCGAACGAGGGACGAGCCGGTGTGTACGCCACACGGGCCGGAGCCTTGACCGAACGCGCGGCAGTCCGCACGGGTGCGGCCGCGGGCTTGCGCGCTTTGGTATTCGATGCCGACGCCGTTTTCTTGGCAGGCTCCCGCTTGCGTTCATTTGCCTGTGCTGCCGGGAGCGCGAGAGACAGGCCCACCACACAGAGCCCCACCCACTGAAACATGCGACTCACGACAGGACGGCGAAAGAGTTGCATCGAATTGCTCCAAACGGTGAGAACGGTAGCCCAGTGTACAGAACCAAAAAAAGTCGCGCAAGATCAACACCTTGCACGACTTTTCAGGAAACCGCTTGAATTATAGGAGCGGCAATCAGCCTTGCGCAGCCACGCGGTCCGCTTTGCTGTGCAACTTGTTGAGCGCACTCAGGTAGGCCTTGGCCGAAGCTACGACGATATCCGGATCGGCCCCCACACCGTTGACCACACGTCCGCTGTTCTGCAAGCGTACGGTCACCTCGCCCTGGCTCTCGGTAGAGCCGCTGATCGCATTCACGGAATACAGCACCATTTCGGCCCCGCTTTTCACATGGGACTCAATGGCTTTCAGAGATGCATCTACCGGGCCATTTCCGGCCGATTCGCTGCGCACCTCCAGACCATCGACGGTGAACACAATGCGCGCACGGGGCTGCTCGCCGGTTTCGCTCTGCTGGTACAGCGACACGAAACCGTACTGCTCTTTTTCGCTGGTCACGCTTTCATCACTGACCAAAGCCAGGATGTCCTCGTCGAAGATCTCGCTCTTGCGATCAGCGAGCTCTTTGAACTTGGTGAAGGCCGTGTTGATCTCGGTCTCACTGTCCAGGGACACACCCAGTTCCTGAAGGCGCTGCTTGAACGCGTTGCGGCCGCTGAGCTTGCCCAGCACGATTTTGTTGGCGCTCCAGCCCACATCCTCGGCGCGCATGATTTCATAGGTGTCCCGTGCTTTGAGCACACCATCCTGGTGGATGCCAGACGCATGGGCAAACGCATTCGCACCCACCACTGCCTTGTTCGGCTGCACCACGAAACCGGTGGTTTGCGACACCATACGGCTGGCCGCCACGATGTGCTGGGTGTCGATGTTCAGATCCAGGCCGAAATAATCCCGGCGCGTCTTCACAGCCATCACAACCTCTTCAAGCGAACAGTTCCCCGCTCGCTCCCCCAGGCCGTTGATCGTGCATTCGACTTGGCGTGCACCGCCAATCTTCACGCCTGCCAGCGAGTTGGCGACAGCCATGCCAAGGTCGTTGTGGCAGTGGACAGACCAGATGGCCTTGTCGCTGTTCGGAATGCGCTCGCGCAGCGTCTTGATGAAGTTGCCGTACAGCTCGGGCACGGCGTACCCCACGGTGTCGGGCACGTTGATGGTCGTCGCGCCTTCGGCAATCACAGCCTCCAGCACGCGGCACAGGAAGTCGACATCGCTGCGGTAGCCGTCCTCAGGACTGAACTCGATGTCCTCCACGAGATTACGCGCAAAGCGCACCGATTGCTTGGCCTGCTCCAGCACCTGCTCCGGCGTCATCCGGAGCTTCTTTTCCATGTGCAGGGGGCTGGTGGCAATGAAGGTGTGGATCCGCGCACGGTTGGCACCCTTCAGCGCCTCCGCGGCGCGGGCGATGTCGCGGTCGTTGGCGCGCGAGAGGGAACACACCGTCGAATCCTTGATCGCATTCGCAATTGCCTGTACGGCCTCGAAGTCGCCGTTGGAACTGGCCGCGAAGCCCGCTTCAATCACGTCGACACGAAGGCGCTCCAGTTGGCGGGCAATGCGCAGCTTTTCGTCCTTGGTCATGGACGCGCCGGGCGACTGTTCGCCATCGCGCAAGGTGGTGTCGAAAATGATCAGCTTGTCAGCCATCGTGGTTCTCCTGAGATTGGTGGGTCGCCCGCAACATCGAAATTCTGGCGCCCCAAAACAAAAGGCCCGTTGCGGGTGCATACGGGCCTTTGTGGAAAACGTGTGTGCGTGCGCCTACACCCTCCGCCCGTGGGACGTTAGCAGTAGGGACAGCAGCAGCGCGTTCATGTCTCGCAATGTAGCACACAACGTCGGGGTACACAGCACATTCACTTGTGCAGCCCGCGCTCATCGGGTTCGTCCGTGGAGGTGCTGATCACACTCACCTGCACCCCCCGGGTGCGGCGCCAGATGTAGACCGCATAACCGCTCAGCCCATAGGCCACAAACACGCCGAATAGCACGATGGGCGGGTGGATGTTGATGACCGCAATGGCCAGTGCGATGAGCACGATCACCACGAAGGGCACACTCTTTTTCATCTGCACGTCTTTGAAGCTGTAGAACGGCACATTGGTGACCATGGTCAGACCGGCATACAGCGTAAAGGCGCACATGAGCCAGGTGGTCTGCGCCCAGGTCATGAGCCCGTCCTGGCCCCGTCCCACGCCCAGCTCGGTCATGAGCCAGATGAAGCCGGCCACAAGCGCCGCCGCAGCCGGAGACGGCAAGCCCTGGAAGTACCGCTTGTCCACCACGCCGGTATTCACATTGAAACGCGCCAGCCGCAGGGCCGCACAGGCGCAGTACACAAAGGCGGCAATCCAGCCCCAACGGCCCAAGTCCTGGAGTGCCCATTCGTAGGCGATCAAGGCCGGTGCAGCCCCGAACGAGACCATATCCGACAGGGAATCCATTTGCTCGCCGAAAGCGCTCTGCGTATTGGTCATGCGCGCGACACGGCCGTCCAGGCTGTCGAGCACCATGGCGCAGAACACGCCCACGGCGGCCAGGTCGAAACGACCATTCATGGCCATGACGATGGCATAGAAGCCGCCAAACAGAGCAGCCAGGGTGAACAGGTTGGGCAGGATGTAGATCCCCTTGCGCCGCTTGTGCACCACCAGGGCGCTGTCGTCGTCGGGTTGATTGGTGTCGTGCATCCCTTGGGCCTCCGGCCACGGCACCCTACGGGGTGCAGGCCTGTCTGAAAAACGAATCCATCCAGCCCTCCGACACGCGCGGTCAGGCTGATAAGGGCCGCAGTGTAGCTGGTGCCGGGAGGCGCCAAGCGGCCGGAGGCGGGCCGCCCGGCGCAACGCGTCGCGCAGCCGCCCAAGCAAAAAGGCCACCCCATGGGATGGCCCTTTGCCGTGGTGCAGTGTGTGGCCGGCTGAGCCGGCCGCACACCCTGCAGCGCGATCAGTTGCGGCTCTGGTCCACCAACTTGTTCTTGGCAATCCAGGGCATCATGGCGCGCAGCTGGGCGCCCACCTTCTCGATGCTGTGGTCGGCCGTGTTGCGGCGGCGGGCCGTCATCGACGGGTAGTTCAGGCGGCCTTCCTGGATGAACATCTTGGCATAGTCACCGTTCTGGATGCGCTTGAGCGCATTGCGCATGGCGGCGCGCGACTGCTCGTTGATCACCTCAGGGCCCGTCACGTACTCGCCGAACTCGGCGTTGTTCGAGATCGAGTAGTTCATGTTGGCGATACCGCCTTCGTAGATCAGGTCCACGATGAGCTTGAGCTCGTGCAGGCACTCGAAATAAGCCATCTCGGGCGCGTAACCGGCCTCGACCAGGGTTTCGTAGCCCATCTTGATCAGCTCGACAGCGCCACCGCACAGCACGGCCTGCTCGCCGAACAGGTCGGTCTCGGTTTCTTCCTTGAAGTTGGTTTCGATGATGCCGGCCTTGCCGCCACCGTTGGCCATGGCGTAGGACAGCGCCAGATCGCGGGCCTTGCCCGACTTGTCCTGGTGCACAGCCACCAGATGGGGCACGCCGCCGCCCTGGGTGTAGGTGTTGCGCACGGTGTGACCCGGGGCCTTGGGAGCCACCATCCACACGTCCAGATCGGCGCGGGGCACGACCTGGTTGTAGTGCACGTTGAAGCCGTGTGCAAATGCCAGCGAAGCACCCTGCTTGATGTGCGGCTCGACGTTGTTCTTGTACACCTCGGCAATCTGCTCGTCGGGCAGCAGGATCATGACCACGTCGGCGGCCTTCACGGCGTCGTTGACTTCCATCACGGTGAGGCCGGCCTTGCCGACTTTGTCCCACGAAGCGCCGCCCTTGCGCAGGCCGACCACCACCTTCACGCCGCTGTCGTTCAGGTTTTGGGCGTGGGCGTGACCTTGCGAGCCGTAACCGATGATGGCCACGGTCTTGCCCTTGATCAGGCTCAGGTCACAGTCTTTGTCGTAGAAAACTTTCATTTGGATCTCCAGTGTGGTTGTTGCCGTTCGTCCTGAGCCTGTCGAAGGGCTCAATCACACCCTGCCGCAACGGCAAGGCCTCGACAGGCTCGGCCCGAACGGACGGGTGGCCGAGCCCTGCTGTAGGGTGGCGTCAGACGCGCAGAATGCGCTCGCCGCGTCCGATGCCGCTGGCACCGGTGCGCACCGTCTCCAGAATGGCTGTGCGGTCAATGGCTTGCAGAAACGCGTCGTTCTTGGATTGGTCGCCAGTCAGCTCGATGGTGTAGCTCTTCTCGGTCACGTCGATGATGCGGCCACGGAAGATGTCGGCCATGCGCTTCATCTCTTCCCGCTCCTTGCCGACGGCGCGCACCTTCACCATCATGAGCTCGCGCTCGGTGTAGGCGCCTTCTGTCAGGTCGACCACCTTCACGACCTCGATGAGGCGGTTCAGGTGCTTGGTGATCTGCTCGATCACGTCGTCGGAGCCGGTGGTCTGAATCGTCATGCGGGACAGCGAGGCGTCTTCCGTGGGGGCCACGGTCAGCGATTCGATGTTGTAGCCCCGGGCCGAGAACAGGCCCACGACGCGAGAGAGTGCGCCCGGTTCATTTTCGAGCAGCACGGCAATGATGTGTTTCATGATGAGGATTCCTCTTTTTGCGACGGCAGCACGGTCCACGCAGGGGCCGCTGTTCACTGCCGTTTTTCGCTGCCCTCCCCCGTCGCCGGTAAGCGTCGGGCTCGGCAGGCAATAGATTCGTCACTTTGCTATCAAATTGATAGCTACTCGTGCTTGATTAATAAGCACGAGCGACGGATTATGCTCAAAGGTCTTCCGACCCCAGCAGCATTTCGGTGATGCCCTTTCCGGCCTGGACCATCGGGAAGACGTTCTCGGTCGGATCGGTACGGAAGTCGAGGAACACGGTGCGGTCCTTGAGCTTGCGCGCTTCGCGCAGCGCCGGCTCCACATCACGCGGGTGCTCGATCAGCATGCCCACATGGCCATAGGCCTCAGCAAGCTTCACGAAGTTGGGCAGCGCATCCATGTAGCTGTGGCTGTAGCGGCCCGAGTACTCGATCTCCTGCCACTGGCGCACCATGCCCAGGTAGCGGTTGTTAAGCGAGCAGATCTTGATCGGCGTGTTGTACTGCAGGCAGGTGGACAATTCCTGAATGTTCATCTGCACCGAGCCTTCACCGGTGATGCAGAACACCTCTGCCTGCGGCTTGGCCAGCTTGATGCCCATGGCGTACGGAATGCCCACGCCCATGGTGCCCAGCCCCCCCGAGTTGATCCAGCGGCGCGGTTCGTTGAACTTGTAGAACTGCGCAGCCCACATCTGGTGCTGGCCCACGTCGGACGTGATGTACGCATCGGCGTCCTTGGTCATGTTCCACAGCGTCTCAACGACGTACTGCGGCTTGATGACTTCCTGGTTGTTGCGGTCGTACTTGAGGCAGTCGCGCTTGCGCCAGCCTTCAATCGTGTCCCACCAGGCTGCCAGCGCGCCAGCGTCGGGCCGCGTGGGCGTTTCGCGGATCATCGAGATCAGCTCGGTGAGCACGTCCTTCACATCGCCCACGATCGGAATGTCGACCTTCACGCGCTTGGAGATGCTCGACGGGTCGATGTCGATGTGGATGATCTTGCGGTCGTTCTGGGCAAAGTGCTTGGGATTGCCGATCACGCGGTCATCAAAGCGCGCGCCCACGGCCAGCAGCACATCGCAGTTCTGCATGGCATTGTTGGCTTCGATGGTGCCGTGCATGCCCAACATGCCCAGGAACTTGCGATCGGTGGCGGGATAAGCCCCCAAGCCCATCAGCGTGTTCGTGACCGGGTAGCCCAGCATGTCCACCAGGGTGCGCAGCTCCTGGGTGGCATTGCCCAGCAGCACACCGCCGCCGGTGTAGATGTACGGACGCTTGGCCGTCAGCAGCAACTGCAGCGCCTTGCGAATCTGACCTCCGTGCCCCTTGCGCACCGGGTTGTACGAACGCATCTCCACCGTCTTGGGGTATCCGGTGTAGGGCACCTTCTTGAAGGAAACGTCCTTGGGAATGTCCACCACCACCGGTCCGGGGCGGCCCGTACGGGCGATGTGGAAGGCCTTCTTGAGCGTCACAGCCAGATCGCGCGGGTCCTTCACAAGGAAGTTGTGCTTGACGATCGGGCGGGTAATGCCCACGGTGTCGCATTCCTGGAACGCGTCGAGACCAATCGCCGGTGTCGGCACCTGGCCCGAGATGATGACCATGGGAATCGAGTCCATGTAGGCCGTCGCGATACCTGTCACCGCATTGGTCAGGCCTGGACCCGACGTTACCAGCGCCACGCCGACTTCGCCGGTCGCCCGTGCGTAGCCGTCTGCCGCATGGACTGCCGCCTGCTCGTGGCGCACCAGCACATGCTGGATGGTGTCTTGCTTGTACAGCGCGTCGTAGATGTACAGCACCGCGCCGCCAGGGTAGCCCCAGATGTACTGGACGTTTTCAGCCTGCAGTGCTTTCACGAGCACTTCAGCACCCATGAGTTCGGGTGCGCCGCCCTGCTGCGCTGCAGCCGCTGCGGAATGGAGTTCTGCCTTGGAGATTTCCATGATCAACCTTTGTGAATTTCTCTGACGAAAAACCTTGGGTGCTCCTTGCACGTGCTCTTGTGAAGCCAGCTCGGAACTTGAGGCCAAGGACATGGGCGCCCTGATTGCTGCGCCGGACCGTGACCCGTTTGCCTTTTTGATTTGCGTGCACCATTATCGCACTGCAACACGGCACAACCGACCGCCCGGCAAAAAAAACGCTGGCGATGCCATAATGCGTCGCCTCCCGCGCAACGCCCGGGCCGGCGCGCTCCCCCAGACCCTCTCGCCCGGGCTGACCTGCTTGGCCACCGAACAAGAACTTTCCGATTTCCTCAAAAGCGTTGAAAAACGAGCGTACAAGCGCTCGCTTTATCATGTCCGCAACGAGGAAGCAGCGCTTGACATCGTTCAGGACAGCATGCTCAAGCTGGCGGAACACTACGGTGACAAGCCAGCAGACGAGTTGCCCATGCTGTTCCAGCGTATCCTGTCGAACTGCACCCTCGACTGGTTCCGCCGCCAGAAAACGCGCAACGCGCTGTTCACCAACCTCAGCGACTTCGAAGGCCCCGGAGAAGACGGCGGTGATTTCGACGTGTTGGAAGCACTCCAGGGCGATGACGCAGGCTCGATGGCAGAAAGCGCCGAAGACACGACGCGACGCGCCCAAGTGCTGCGGGAAATTGAACTTCTGATCCAGGAACTGCCTCCTCGTCAACGGGAAGCCTTCCTCATGCGTTACTGGGAGGAAATGGACACCGCTGAGACGGCAGCCGCAATGGGCTGCTCTGAGGGCAGTGTCAAAACGCACTGCTTTCGCGCATTGCAGACCCTCAGCAAAGCACTGAAGGCCAAAGGGATCCAGCCATGAACCACTCTCCATCCGCCGAGCAGACCCCCACCGCAGGGCCCGATGCCTATGGCCGCCGCGTCGCAGCCCGCCTCGCGCATGGTTTGGACGACCTGCCCTACGAGGTCAGCGAACGGCTCCGGGCATCCCGCATGCAGGCACTGGCACGGCGCAAAAAGCCGGTCAGCATAGCGGTTGCACGTCCCGTTGTTGTCACCACAGTGCTCTCTTCCGGTCGCTCGGCAGCGCTCGGCGGAGGCTCGGAGCCAGACGGCCTACGCTGGTGGCATCGTTTTGCCTCGGCCGTACCGCTGATGGCCTTGATTGGCGGACTGGTGTTCGTTCAGGCGGTCCAGGAGCAGAGTACGATTGACGAAGTGGCTGAAGTGGATGCCGCGCTGTTGACAGACGACCTTCCGCCGTCGGCCTATGCCGACCCAGGTTTCGTTCAGTTTCTGAAAACTTCTTTGCCCGAGCGCTGAAGGCCAGCACGGTCACCGCCCTATTGCATGGATTCTCGTAGCCCGAGCTGCCAACCTACCGCCAAAACGCTGCTGGCTGCGCTGGCCGTTCTGGGTGCGCTCGGAGGAGGCGGTTTGTACGCAGCCAGGCAATTGTCCATGCTGCCTGCCAGCACCATGGAAGCGGCTCCAGTCAAGGCGCGAGCGCCCTCTCCTGCTGCTCCGCGGGGCCCCATCTCGCCCTCTGCAGCAGCGAACCGGCCCGCCGAGGATCTCGCCACTGGGCCCACATGGGAAAGCCTCAGCGCGCGGCAGCGTGCCGCATTGGATCCACTGGCTGAGCGCTGGAATCACATCAGCGCCGTCCAAAAACGTCGCTGGCTGGCCATTGCACAAACTTTTCACAGTTTGAGCCCCCAAGAGCAAGCCACCTTACACAGCCGGATGGCAGACTGGGCCAACCTGAGTGCGCAGCAACGCAGTCAGGCGCGGCTGAACTATGCGCGCGCCCAGCGACTCACGCCCGACGACAAGCGCGCGCAGTGGGAGGCCTACCAAGCCCTGACAGAAGCGGAACGCCGGATGCTGGCCGACGAGGCCACCATCAGCCCGCAAGGCGCCGCCACGGCGATTCGGCCAGTCGCCCCGCAGAAACTGGCCCAAATCCCGGCAGCCACCGTGGCGCCAGTCAACCGCCCCAACCCGCCCAAAATTCCTGTGGTGCTTGACCAGCCGCGGGTCGCAGCCCCAGTCCACACAGCGCCGCCAATTCCGGCAGAAGCCTTGACTCCCGTGCCGGTGGTTCCGCTTCAGGCGGAGCCCTCACCCGTGGTGGTGCCCACGGCAACCGGTGTTGCACTCCCGCCGCTTGCACCGGCCTCCAGTGTGGATAACCCTGCGCCAGCACCGCCTTCGGCCGACCAGTCAGGGCTGTACCCCCAGTAACATCGGGGCATGCGCTCTGCCGTTCCGCCCGCTGCTACCCCATCTCCAGGCATCCCGCCTTTGAACACGCCCAGTCTCTCCCGTCGCATGGCCTGCTGGCTCTATGAAGGGATGCTCATGTTTGGCGTTATGTTCATTTTTGGCTACCTATTCGACACCCTCAGTCAGTCTCGGCATGCGCTCGATCACCGGGCCTTGCGGATGGGGTTTCTGTTTGTCGTGTTTGGCATCTACTTCACGTGGTTCTGGTCCAAGGGGCAAACACTGGCCATGAAGACTTGGCATATCCGGGTGGTGGACAAAAAAGGCCAACCGATTGGTCAGAGCCGTGCGCTGTGGCGCTATGTTTTGAGCTGGCTGTGGTTTTTGCCGCCACTGGCGGCGGTTGCACCGTTTGGGCTTTCTGGCGCAGAAACATCCGTGATTGTCATCGGATGGGTGCTCATCTGGAGCCTGCTGGCACGGTTTCATCCGCAGCGCCAGTTTCTGCACGATGCCCTCGCTGGCACCCGGCTGGTACACAGTGCGCCACAACCGGCGAAGACAGCCTGAGCCCTACACGCACGTCTTCGCCAATGCCCCCCCCCTCGAGCGACCGCCAAGATCAGCCCACTCCAACAGGGACTGCGTTCGACAATCCGCACAAACGACGGACGGGACTCTCGCGCCTGTGGCATGCGACCGGCCACTCGCTGCAAGGCTTGCGTGCTGGCTGGACAGAAAAGGCCTTCCGGCAAGAAGTCCTCCTGGCCACCGTGATGGTTCCCCTCGCCTTTGTGATCGGGCAAACCTGGGTGGAAGTCTCCGTACTGTGCGCTGTGCTCGCCCTGGTGCTGATCACAGAGCTGCTCAATAGCGCGATTGAAGCGGCCATCGACCGTATTGGCCCGGAGTGGCATGAGCTCTCGGGTCGCGCCAAAGATCTGGGGAGTGCGGCAGTGCTGCTATCCCTCTTGCTGTGCGGTGCTGTTTGGGGTGCTGCCATCTACCAAAGGCTGACCCATGGGTGAACCCAGTTTTTCGGTGGCTGTGTACTGTGGCTCCCGTCTCGGCAGTGACGTCCGTTATACCGATGCTGCACGCGAGATCGGCCACTGGATTGGCGTTCATGGCGGGCAATTGGTGTACGGCGGCGGTCGGAGCGGTCTGATGGGCGTGGTGGCCGAGGCCACGCGAGCATCGGGGGGGCGCGTCGTAGGCGTTATCCCGCAATCGCTGGTCGACAAGGAACTGGCCAACCACGCATGCGACGAACTGCACGTGGTACAGACCATGCACGAACGCAAAGCGCTGATGGCGGAACGCAGTCAAGCGTTTATTGCATTAGCGGGCGGGATTGGCACCTTCGAGGAGCTTTTCGAAGTGTGGACCTGGCGGCAGTTGGGCTATCACCAAAAGCCGCTCGGCTTGCTCAACACCGCTGATTACTACACCCAACTGATCAATTTCCTAGGTCACAGCGTGGACCAGGGCTTCATGGGTGACTGGCAGATGGGATTGCTGCGGATCCATGACGAGCCAGCCACCTTGCTAGCAGCTTTGATTCAGGACGCCGGCTGGGCCGCCGATGGTCGCTCGATACGCACGGTGATCTAAGGCATCGGCTGGGCAGAAGCCCATGCAGGAGAGGGCATGCCCAAAGCCCTGGGGTTCAGATAGCCGCTTGATCCAGATCACCTGTCCGGATGCGAACTACGCGCTCTACCGGCGTGACGAAAATCTTGCCATCTCCGATCTTGCCAGTGCGTGCGACGGCCACAATCGCATCCACACAGCGGTCCACGTCTTCGGTCTTGACCACCACCTCGACCTTCACCTTGGGAAGGAAGTCCACCACATACTCGGCGCCGCGGTAGAGTTCGGTGTGCCCCTTCTGGCGACCAAAGCCCTTCACTTCGGTCACCGTCAAGCCAGTCACGCCGCAGTCGGCCAAAGCCTCCCGGACCTCCTCCAGTTTGAACGGCTTGATGATGGCGGTGATCATTTTCATGGCATTACTCCTGAAGACAGTGAAATCTGTACAGGCCATCAGGCCCGGAACCGGTTGGTGATCGGATAGCGCCAGTCCTTGCCAAAGCTTCGGCGAGACACTCGCACGCCAGGAGGTGCCTGCCGGCGCTTGTACTCGTTGATCCGCAACAGCCTTGTGACCCGGTCCACATCCTCCTGGCTGTAGCCAGCCGCCACGATGGACGATATGGGCTCGTCCTGTTCGACATAGCGCTCAATGATGGCGTCCAGAACCTCGTAGGGAGGAAGACTGTCCTGATCTTTCTGGTCTGGGCGCAACTCTGCGCTGGGCGGGCGCGAAATGATTCGTTCAGGAATCGGGTCAGAACCCGTGGCGTAGGGGTCGTGAGCGTTGCGCCACCGCGCAAGTTCGAACACTCGGGTTTTCAAAACATCTTTGATCACCGCAAAGCCTCCGGCCATGTCCCCGTACAGGGTGCAGTAGCCCGTGGCCATTTCGCTCTTGTTTCCGGTCGTCAATACGAGGCTGCCAAACTTATTGGACAGCGCCATGAGCAGTGTTCCCCGGATGCGGGCCTGGAGATTCTCTTCGGTCGTGTCTTCGGCAAGGCCTGCAAATTCGCCCGCCAAGGTGTGCCGAAAAGCATCGAAGGCCGCCCTGATTGGGATCTCGTCGTAGCGCACCCCCATGCGTCGGCTCATCTCCGCTGCATCCTGCCAACTGATATCTGCCGTGTAGGGCGAAGGCATCATCACAGCTCGAACATGCTCGGCACCGAGCGCATCCACGGCGATGGCAAGCACCAGAGCCGAGTCGATACCGCCCGATAGCCCCAGCACGATGCCGCGAAAGCCATTTTTCCGGACATAGTCTCGTACGCCCAGCACCAGCGCATCCCACAACTCAGCCAGAGGCTCTGCCTCAGGCTCAACCACACCCGACACCTGCACCCGACCAGTCTCTGCGTCCGTTGTGGTCCGTAACGCCACCAGTACCTCTCGGAAACCTGGGGCTCTTGCAGCAAGACGCCCACCAGCATCTAGGGCGAAAGATCTGCCATCGAAAACCATTTCGTCCTGCCCGCCCACCAAATGGGCATAGACCAGCGGGAGCCCTGTCTCCAGCACGCGCTGACGCATGACCTGTTCGCGCTCCGCCGACTTGCCTGCGTGATAGGGTGACGCGTTGAGCACAAGAATCATCTGGGCACCCGCTGCGACCAAGTCGGCCGCAGGGCGCGAGAACCAGGCGTCCTCACAAATCAGCAAGCCCACGCGGACACCGTCCACATCCACGACACATGGGCGATCGCCCGCAACGAAATAGCGGCGCTCATCAAACACCTGGTAATTCGGCAGTTCACGTTTCGCATACGTTGCAACCGTCTGACCAGCCTGCAAGACGGTTGCCGCATTCCAACATGGAGAGAACGCTGGCGCCGACGGCGACTGCCGCAATGGATGGCCCACCACCAGCGTCAAACCTGCCAACCCCGCCGTCTCACGGGCGACTTCTTTCAGGGCATCATCACACGCAGCCTGGAACGCGGGCCGCAGCAGAAGATCTTCGGGCGCATACCCGCACAAGGCGAGTTCGGGCGCCACCAGAAGCCGATCTCCCCGGGCATGGGACGCATAAGCGGCCTCAATGATCTTGCGGGCGTTGCCCTGCAGGTCACCTACCGTAAAGTTGAGTTGAGCGATGCAGATCGAAAAAGTCATGAGGAAGCCACAGGCCGCGTCCACGCTGCACCACCACTCGTGGTGTCTGCCAAAGCACGCTCTCTGTCGGGGCTAGGGAGACTGTGCACATGAACCAAGTGGCCATTATCGCCCGCGTACACGGATCGGTGGACGAGATCGCCCGCGAAGACTGGAACCGCCTGTGGGCAGAACAACCCAACCCCACTCCGTTCATGCGTCACGAGTACTTGCGCGCACTGGAGGCCAGCGGAAGTGCGTCTGTACAGACGGGCTGGCAGCCTGCACATCTGGCGCTGCGAAGCACCCATGGCGAACTCGTTGCGGCCTGCCCTGTCTATCTCAAGACCCATTCGTACGGTGAATATGTGTTTGACTGGGCGTGGGCCAATGCCTATGCGCAGCATGGTCTCGAGTACTACCCCAAGGCCTTGGTCGCAGTACCCTTTACCCCGGTACCTGGCACTCGGTTGATGGCTAAGTCTCCCGCACTCCGCGAACGACTCTTGCGCGAACTGCAACAGTGGTGCTCGGATCAGGGACTGTCTTCCGCCCACCTGCTGTTTGTGGATCCCTCGGATCTGAAGGCGGCACAGGCGCTGGGCTGGATGCAACGGCAGACTGTCCAATTTCACTGGCAGGCAGCGACCGCGCACTGCCTCGCGCGCCCACGCGACCTCGATGCGCTGCTGCAGTCACTGACCCAGGAAAAACGCAAAAAGATCCGGCAGGAACGACGAAAAGTCGCCGACGCAGGGGTTCGATTTCGCTGGCGCCTAGGAGCAGACATCGGCCCCCAGGATTGGGAGTTCTTCTACCGCTGCTACGAGCAAACCTATCTCGAACACGGCAATCCGCCGTATCTCACGCGGGAATTCTTCGCTGAAATGGCACGGAACATGACCGACCACTGGCTCATGTTCCTGGCAGAACGAGAGGGGCGCCCCATCGCGGCCAGCCTCGTCGCCCTGAACCAGTCATCCGACACGCAGGGTCGGTCCGTGGCCGTGGCATACGGTCGCTACTGGGGCGCACTGGAGCGAGTGGACTGCCTACACTTCGAAGCTTGCTACTACCAGCCCCTGGCTTGGTGTCTGGAGCATGGTTTTGACCGTTTCGAAGGTGGAGCCCAGGGGGAACACAAGATGGCCAGGGCACTTCTGCCGACACGCACTCATAGCATGCACTGGCTGGCACATCCGGCATTTGCGGATGCGGTTCACCGCTTTCTGGAGCGAGAAGACCTTGGCATCGAGGCTTACTGGAAGCACTTGGAAACACGCAATCCGTTCAGCCGCCGCCTGACCAGCGCCGATTGAGACCAGCATGCCGCCGCGGCCACACCAGCGGCGCCGGGCCTTGTGATATCACCCGCCCCGGAAGCCCAGCGGGGCGTTCGACGGGCTCGCCGCAGCAACTGCCCGTTGACGCCAACGCGAACGCTCAGGCGGTACGACTACCAGGCCCGACACCTCATTGGAGAGTTGCCTCCACGATCACCCCCTGGAAAACACAGGAAATGGTGCTAACTTCGCACGAAGTCGTTTCGAGAGCGGCTGCCGATATTGCGCACCATGTCCCAGTTCCACACAAAAGCTACCATTCCTGACAGTCCGGACTCGGACCTCCCGCCACCCAGTCTGTCGCTGCTGGCGCTGGAGTTGCGTGCGCCCTGGGAGTTTGGGGCAGTCCTCCCGGCCTGGCCGGTCCTTCAACGCGCCCCTCTCGGTGATGGACATACCGTCATCGTGTTTCCGGGACTTACGGCTGGTGACGCAACCACCTTGCCCCTGCGCCGTTACCTGGAGTCTCGCAACTACACGACCCAAGGCTGGGGACAGGGCCTGAACCTGGGGCCACGCGAGGGCGTGTTGGAGCGTGTGAAAGAGATGGTGCACCGTGCGAGTGATGAGAGTGGTGCGTCGGTGAGCCTGGTGGGATGGAGCCTCGGGGGCATTTACGCACGAGAACTGGCCAAGGAACTCCCAGATCGCGTGCGCTGCGTCATCACCCTGGGCACCCCATTTGCAGGGCCGCACACATCTACCAACGCATGGCGCATCTATGAACTGGCCAGCGGCCGCAGCGTGCACCGGGAGTCCGAGCACTACAACCTTCCGGAAGCTCCTCCGGTACCCACTACCAGCATTTTCTCCCGCACTGATGGGGTGGTGGCCTGGCGAGGAAGCCTTCAGGCTCCGGCAGACCATAACCCGCATACCGAAAACATCGAGGTCGTGGCCAGCCACTTCGGTATCGGACTGAATCCCAGCGCCTGGTGGGCTGTCGCCGACCGGCTGCACCAGCGCCACGGTCCCGACAGACCGTGGATGCCTTTCAAGCGGCCGCGTCTGCCCGGCCTTCACTTGGTGTTCCCAGACCCCTACCGTCCCTGAGCGTCAACCTGGGATCTCAAGGCAGGTCAAAACGTACGGTCCCCAGCGTCTTGCCGTGGCGGCTCACCGCGGCCACGACCTTCGTGCCCTTGCCGATGCGGAAACTGCCGCGGGCCTCTAGATGGGTTCCCGCCGGCAAAAGGCTCACGTCCTGCCGCTCTGTCCCCGTCAAGAGTGTCAGTCGCGCGCTGACTTGTCCCACGTCCATGGGTTTGCCATGGTCGCGAAGAAACATCCGCAGCTCGTCTTTCGAAGCGACGAGTTCGTAGTCCACATCGCGCACCTCGACCACCACACCGCCATGCAGCGGCCGGTGATCGTGAGCGTGCGCGTGGGGTGGCGCTGCCAGTGCCGCAGCAGGCACAGCCAGGGCCAGCGCAACAAGCAAGATTTGTGTTGATCGGGTCATCATGATGGTCCAGTCCATAGTGAGTCCCGGCTAGGGCGCCGGGACGGGTTAAAAAAGGGGGTACCAGAATCAGAACGCTTCTGCATGCCGCGCCTGTGCAAGTCGCAGGGCATCGGCTCGTCCATAGCGCCAAAAGAGGACCGGTGTCAGGTACGTGTCCAAGAGCGTCGAACTGATCAGTCCGAAAAAGATCACCACGGCCACCGGATGCAAGATTTCCGTACCGGGCTGTTCCGCCTCGAAGAGCAGCGGTGCCAACGCGAGTGCCGTGACCAAGGCCGTCATCAGCACGGGTGTGAGACGCTCCAGAGAACCGCGCACCACCATCGAAAGCTCAAACGCCTCTCCTTCGAAACGCATCAGGTTCAGGTAGTGGCTGACCTTGAGAATGCCGTTGCGCACCGAAATCCCGGCCAGTGTGACAAAGCCCACCAAGGCGGCGATGGAAAGCGGCTGCCCCGACCACCAGAGGCCCAATACAGCGCCCACCAGTGCCAAGGGAATGTTGGCCATGATCAGCAAGGACAGACGCACGGACGGATAACGCTGGTAGAGCACCGCAAACATCAAGGCGAGCGACCCCAGCGCCAACACGGCCATGCGGCGAGACGCTTCTTCCTGTGCTTGAAACTGCCCGCCTAACGTCACAAAGTAGCCCTCGGGCAGTGGCATTCGTGCAATCGCCGTCCGCATGTCGGCAACGACCTCGGACAATGCCCTGCCCTGTGCATTGGCCGACAACACAATCCGGCGCTGCCCGTCCTCCCGACTGATCTGATTGGGCCCATCACCCTCCTCGATGGTGGCGATGCGCGACAGCGGGATGCGCCCAGTGGGCGTCTCGATCGGCAATTGCATGAGCCGAAGGGGTCCGCGTTCTGCTTCTGGCAGTTTGAGCACCAGCGCGAACCGGCGTCCACCATCCACGATCTGGGTGATGCGTTCGCCCTCTACCCATGCCTCCAGCGTGCGCAGCAACTCCGGCACGGCCACGCCGTATCGGGCCGCAGCCGCGTAGTCGATCACCACCTTCACCTGCGGCGCCAGCACCTGTTTTTCGACTTCCAGGTCCGCCACACCGGGAATGCCCGCCAATTGCGTGCGCAAGCGTTCGGCCTCGGCACGCAACACATCCAGGTCATTGCCAAACAGCTTGATGGCGATCTGCGAGCGCACACCCGAAAGCATGTGGTCAATACGGTGCGAGATGGGTTGACCGATGGATATGGAGGCTGGCAGCGGTGCCAGCCGGCTTCGGATATCAGCCAGCACCTCGTCCATGGGCCGCTCTAGCTCTGCACTGGGCCGCAGACCGACGTCGAGTTCGCTCACATGAACGCCTTCGGCATGCTCATCCATCTCGGCTCGGCCGCTTCGGCGGCCGACATGGGTGACCTCCGGCACTTGCCGCACCAGCAACTCAGCCTGCCGCGCAAGCGCCGAAGACTCCGACAGCGTCACACCCGGCTGCAGGCGCAGCCCGATCAGCAGGGTGCCTTCGTTGAACGGTGGCAGGAAGGTCGTCGGAAACCAGGGCACCGCCGCGGCAGCCGACAACACCGCCACCACAGCCGCAGCCATGGTGGCGCGAGGCCTGGCCAACGCTGCCAGCAAACTGCGCTGGTAAGCCTGTTTCAGCGCACGCAGCACCCAAGTGTCACCGTGGTCCAGCGAGCGCATGCGTGGCAACAGGTAGTACGAGAGCACAGGCGTGACGGTCACCGACACCAGCAGGCTTGCCAGGGTCGAGACGATGAAGGCAATGCCCAGGGGCACGAACAGACGCCCTTCCATGCCCGGCAGTGCAAACAAGGGCAAAAACACCAGGACGATGATGATCGTCGCGTAGAGGATGGCGGATCGCACCTCCATGGAAGCCTTGGTCACCACTTCCAGAACGGAGAAGTCCACACCCTTTGCTCGCGCTTCCTTGAGCCGACGCAAGATGTTCTCGACGTCCACCACGGCGTCGTCCACCAGACCACCGATCGCGATGGCCAGGCCTCCCAGCGTCATGGTGTTGATCGACAGGCCAAAGTAACGGAACACCAGCGCCGTGACCAGCACCGATACGGGTATCGCGACGAGTGCGATCACGGTCGGCCGGATGGTCCCGAGGAAAAAGAACAGCACTGCAGCCACGAACAGCGAGGCCGCCACCAGCTTGCTTTGCAGGTTGTGAATGGAGGCTTCAATGAAGCTCGCCTGCCGGAAAGTCACGCGCGGCTGCTCCATACCCACCGGCAGCGATTGCCGGAGATCCTGCAGCGCCGTCTCCACCGCACGCGTGACGGCCAGCGTGTCGGCCAGCGGCTGCTTCTGGACCCCCAAGATCACCGCAGGGCGACCTTCGAATCCTGCATCGCCTCTGCGGGGTGCTGCGGCAAACGCCACCTCGGCAACCTGATGCAGCAACACGGGGCGCCCTTCGCGCGTGGCGACTACCAGTTGGCGCAGATCCTCCAGCCGTGACGTGCGGCCCAAATGCCGGATCAGGTACTCGCGACCCGCCAGCTCCAGAAATCCGCCGGATGTATTGGCTGCAAACCCGCGCAGCGCAGATTCCAGCTGGGCCATGTCCAATCCCAGCAACGCCATGCGTTGTGCATCGGGCTGCACCTGAAACTGCCGAACCTCACCGCCGATCGGGATCACCTGCGCAACACCCGGCACGGCCATCAGGCGAGGCCGCAGTACCCAGTCTGCATACTCTCGCACCTCCATGGACGACAAGCCTCCCGACTCCACCGGGATCGCAACCTGGAGGATCTCGCCCATCACAGAACTCACCGGCCCCATGCGGGGTATCAATCCCCCCGGAAGCTCTTCCTCCATAGCCGCCAGCCGCTCACTCACCATCTGGCGCGCGCGGTAGATGTCGGTCTCCCATCCGAAGGTCACATACACAAACGACAGACCGGCCGAGGACACAGACCGCACAGTCTCCACGCCCGGCAATCCGTTCATGGCCGTCTCCAGCGGGAAGGTGATGAGCTGCTCCACCTCCTCGGCGGCCATGCCACCCGACTCTGTCATGACCGTGACCGTGGGCTTGTTCAGATCGGGGAAGACATCCACCGGAGTACGCGTCAGCGTCCATGCCCCGTACACCATCAGCACCATGCCCGCCAGCAACACAAGCAGGCGATTCGCAAGGCTGTTTGTCAGAAGCCACTTGAACATGCGGCCTCCATTCAACGCACTTGGTGCACGAGCGCCGTGCCCTGGGTGACCACACGTTCTCCGTCCTGCAGCCCTTGCACGACCACGACATGCGCGCCGTCCAGAGGTTCTGCGCGAACGGGGCGCGGCTCAAAGCGCTCAGGTGCGGTTTTGACCCAGACCTGGGCCTGGTTGGCCGCACTGCGTACCACTGCTGCCGTCGGCACGGCCACGCCTCGCAGTGGCGTGCGCGACCGGACGAACACCTGCACGGCCTCACCCACCGCCATGCGGGCCAGCGCGTCGCCGCGCGCGCTGAACATCAAGGGCAGCGCCTGGTCACGCAGACTGCGGGCCGCCCCGCGAAAGGACAGGGGCACCGGCCCGTCGCGGGTGGCCAGCACGGCACTCTCTAACGCACCTGGCAAGGTCGCATCGAAGGCCAGCGCCTCCACGGCCAGCCGCCGTGGGTCCACGATCTCAAACACCAACTCCCGGGCATCAACCACCTGCCCCAGCACCACAGGGGCGGTGGCCACCACTCCGTCCAGAGGCGCCCGCAGCCACTCTCGTGCGCCCAAACCGCCCGACAAGGCCCGGATGCGCGCAGAGATCCCTTCAAGCTCGGACTGCGCCGCCTCGATGTCCTTTCGGGGCACTGTGTCGCTGAGGGCCTGCAAGCGGGCCAGACGCTGGCGGGTCAACGCTTGGGCCGACTCGAGTTCGGCCACCTGGGCCTGCTGGCTCGCACGCTCCAGCGGCGCAGAGGACGAGACCACCGCGGCCAGCACCTGGCCTTTGCGCACGGTCTGCCCCACCACCGGCAGACCCGCGGAGTCTGGCGCCTCGATGCGGCCCGCCTGGATAGGTTGCACGCGGCCGCCCGCATTCGGGTCCATCACCACCCGCCCCGCAAGCTCGGTGGTACGCGGGTGATCAGCGGCCGCCGCGACCGCAGTGCGCACCCCCAGCAAACGCTGCGCTGGCTTGGGCAAGTACACGCTGCCATCAGGCAGGCGCTGCGGTGACTGTGCCGACACAGGCGCGGCGGGCGCGTCATGGTCATGGCCAGGCCCCGCGAGCACGCTGCTCGGCCACAGCGCCGCCAGCGCCAGACACGAGGCCAGCAGTCCGCCGGCACTGCGGCGCAGCATCGTCAGGCGCGCCGGGTTCTGCGAACAAGATCCGATCATGCGGCACCTCCGGTCGACTGCACAGGCGCGCGACCGCGTCGCAAGACGCCATGTGCCCATACCCCGAGCAATGCAGCCACGGCACCGCCCAGGGAGGCCAGTCCATAGGCCACCACGCGTGGCCATGCCGAATGACCGTCCAGGCCATGCGCCTGCTCATGGATGTCGATGTCGGCCGCCAGCAGATCGGTCAGCGAGCCGGTTGTGACCGTGGCCAGCACGGGGGTCAAGCCTGGCTGCAACGGGGCGCTCAGCTCGGCCGTGAAGTACCCCTGCGGGGACGGCATGACGTTCAGTGCTTGACCTCCGACCTCCAGCGCCCACTGGGCATCGGTCACCGGCGCGTTGTCGGCGTACCGGTCGAGATACAGGGTCAGGCGCGTGCCCTCCACCACCCCCACCAGTTCCAGGACTGGCGACGAGGCAGTGAACCGCGGCAGCGCGGGCGTGGCAGCCAAGGCCGCCGGTTCATGTTCGTGGTCGTGGTCATGTCCAGGTCCCGCCTGTGCAGAGACCAGGCTGAACGCAAAGGTCAGCCCGCAAAGAAAACGTTTCATGAAGATCATTCCTGTTCAATCCATCAGAAGGCCCAGTGACTGACGCCACTGCGAGATCGCCGCGCCCACATCCAGGCGGGCGCGCATCAGCGCGCGCCGGGCTTCAACCGCCTCCTGTTCAACCCGTAGTCGGCTGGGTGCATCGGCCTCGCCAAACCGGTATGCCTTGTCCACAAAGCCTCGAAGCTCTTGCGCCCAGTGCGCCCGCTGTTCTGCTGTCGCCAGTTGGGCACGTGCCGCATCGAGTCGGGCTTTTGCCTGGGCAGCGTCTGCTGCAGTGCGTCGAAGCACCAGTTCGGCAGCGGCCTGCGCCTCGATCCATTCGGCCGATGCGGTGGCGACACGGGCCTCATGAGCTGCGCCCTGCCCCAGCGGCCAGCGCAACGCCGCGCGCCAGGACGTTCGGCCTGGCTCCCCCGGCCCCTCGCGCTCGCGCACGGCGCCCAGGCTCAGTTCCGGGTTGGCCCGGGATTGCACCTGAGCCAGCTCCAGGGCCTTGCGTGCAGCCTCCGCGCGCTCCAAGGCCTCAGCACGCATCGGATGCCGGTAGCCTGCATCGGGCTCGGTGTCCATGGGCTGCGGTACTGGCTCTGTTACCAACACGCCGTCTTCGGTGCCCGCAGGCGGCGATAGCGCGGGCACCAGTTCAGCCCAGGACGTATGGACAGCGCTCAGCTCAGCCTCGGCCTGCTTGACCGCCGCTTGCGCTTGCGCCTTGGCCATCCAGGCCTGGTGCACATCAGACTGGGCCAGATCACCTGCGCGCGCACGTCGCTCCATATCGGCCGCGAGCCGAGCGGCAGCGTCCAAGCGATCCCGCTGCAACGCCAAATCGGCTTGGCTGCGCTGCACAGCCCACCAGGCTTCGCGCACACGCCCTGCCAGTTCCCATTCCGCACGCTTGCGTTGGGTAAGCGTCCATCGTGCGGCCGCTTGGGCCTTGCGCGCTGTGCGCTCGCGTTCGCGTGGCAACCACAAGGGCACGACCACGCCCAGCTCCCATTCCTGCGCCTGGGCGGCCGATCGGCCTCGCGTATGCTGAGCCTCCAGGGCGGGAGGTTCTGCTGTCCAGCGCTCTGCCGCACGTTCGGCGGCACGGTTTGCGCGATCCCGTTCCGCGGCGGCCCGCTGCTCGGGCTGTTGGCTCCAGGCCGCATGAAACGCCGCCGACAGGCTTCCACCGACCGAGGCGGTTGGAGAGGCAGGCTCCTGGGCCAGCCCTCCCGCAGGCAACCCCAAGGCAAGGGCGGCCCACAGCAGCACCCGGGTGCTGCACTGTATTTCTGACATCCGATTCTCCGGTCAAGACCAATGAGGGAATCGGCAGGGCCACGCCCAGCACGGTGCGGTGCTGTCGTGCTCTCTCGAGAAGGAAAGGGGTGCCTGAAACCGCCCTGCCGTCAGGCAAGGCGTGCCCAGTTGGGCCGCTCAGGAGGTACGATAGGTGCAGCCGGCCACGCGTGCGGCCCGGTTGGATGTTGCAGCCCGGTCAGATCAGGCGCCGGCAACCCAGCGCTCTGCTGGGTCATGCCGTGAGCACCATGACAGACGTGACAGTCCGCGTGGCTGGCGGCGGGGCTGCGATCAGACGCATCGTCGCCCAAATCCTGCGCGACATGCTCGTGGGTGTGGTGGCCCACATGCAGTGCTGTCAGATCGGCCTCATGCCCACAGTACGGTGCCGCAGCCAGCCAGAGGGACTGGAAGCACAGAAACACCGTGAGCAGGAAAGCGAGACCGCGACGCATGGGGCGCGATTCTAAAGACGCCCTGTGGAGCCATGCCCGCCACAGGGTTGTTCACCGCAGCGCAGTCGCTGGTCATGCCAGGTCAGAAACTCTCCCAATCGCCATCGGCCGAAGGAGATGCGGCAGGGCGTTGCGCCGAAGATGCGGCTGGCGCAGGGGCTGAGCTTGCTGGTGCCGGGGCCCGGGTGAGCCGCTGCGCAGGGCTTGCGGTGGGCGCGGAGCGGGCCACTGCAGGAGCGGCCGGGCGCGGTGCGGCCGCCACGGGCGGCAGGCTTCGCGCCGCGGGCGCAGGGGCTGGGGTTCGTGCCTGACCCTGTGCC
>NZ_BAABEX010000007.1:151600-193178 GCF_039540375.1 Acidovorax lacteus | reverse complement strand
TGAGGCTGGCCGCGGCCGCTGCCATCTCCTCGACCAGCGCCGCGTTCTGCTGCGTGGCCTGGTCCATCTGCGTCACGGCCTCGCCCACCTGCGCCACGCCTGAGCTTTGCTCGCTGCTGGCCGCGCTGATCTCGCCCATGATGTCCGTCACGCGCCGGATCGCCGTGACCACTTCCGTCATGGTGCTGCCCGCCTTGTCCACCAGCAGCGTGCCTTGCTCCACGCGCTCCACACTGGCGGTGATCAGGCTCTTGATTTCCTTGGCCGCCTCGGCGCTGCGCTGCGCGAGGCTGCGCACCTCGCCGGCCACCACGGCAAAGCCGCGGCCCTGCTCGCCGGCCCGCGCGGCTTCCACCGCGGCGTTCAGCGCCAGGATGTTGGTCTGGAAGGCAATGCCGTCGATCACGCTGATGATGTCGGCAATCTTGGTGCTGCTGGCGTTGATGCCCTTCATGGTTTCGACGACTTCGGCCACCACGTCGCCGCCTTGCTGGGCGACGGTGGAGGCGCTCATGGCCAGCTGGTTGGCCGTGCGGGCGTTGTCGGCGTTCTGGCGCACGGTGGAGCCCAGCTCTTCCATGGAGGCGGCGGTTTCTTCCAGCGCACTGGCCTGGCTTTCGGTGCGGGCCGAGAGATCCTGGTTGCCCGAGGCAATTTCGGCGCTGGCCATGGCCACACCTTCGGCGTTGCCGCGCACGCCAGCCACCACGCGGGCCAGGTTGTCGCGCATGTCGGACAGGGCGTTCAACAGCTCGCCCATTTCATCCTTGCCACCCGTGGGAATCGTGACGGTCAGGTCACCCTGTGCGATGCCACGGGCGGCCTGAACCGCGTGCGCAGCAGGCTTGGTCACGGCACGCGTGATCGCCACCCCCAGGGCTGCGGCAAGCGCCGCACTCAGCAACAGGGCCGCAATGACCACCAGACGGGCCTGTCCAAAGATGTTGTCGGTACGCACCTTGGCAACCTTCGACTCCTCGGAGTTGATGCGCATCAGCTCTGTGAGGGAATCGACCACCTGGTTGAAAGCGCTTTCAGACTCGCCCGCATACATCGTGGTCAGTGCGCTGCCTGTCAGCTCCATCGTTTCTGTGGTGGTGAAGTCCACGTTGTTCGCCACCTCCAGCAGATTGGCCTGGACCTTGAGGTAGTCGGCCTTTCTTTTTTGGTACAGCTCGAAGGCCTTTCGCTCATCGCCTTCATTCACCAACGGGGCATAGGCAGCCTCCACCTTCTCCAGATCCTTGACCCGCGCAGCAATCTGCTCTGCAAAGGCCTTGACCTCTGGCTTGCTGCGGGCTGCGATCAGGCCCGCCTCGGCACGCCGGATGCGGTTGGCATCAATCCGGAGCTCGGCTGTCAAACCCACACTTGGCAGCAGGTTCTGCGTGATGTTCTCGCTTTCGCCTTGCATGCGATCCATCTGCAGCAAAGCGGCGATACCGACGACGAACGTCAGCAGCACCACGGCCAGAAACCCGAATCCCAACTTGGCACCAATACGCAGATTGGACAGATACATAAGAAAGTCGCCTCCAGTTCAACAGCTCGCAGAGTGGCATCGAAACCGCCGCAGCACTGTATGTAACCAATTGAACAAGTACCTGCACACTGTATCAGCGCAGGGATGCGCTGTCTTTTGAGGAGCCGCGTATCCAGAACAAAAAAAGACGCCGATGACAAGCATCGGCGCCTTCATAAATGCTATCAATTTAATAGCTATAGAACATTACCCGACAAGCACAACCATCGATTTTCAGGCAAATCCATCTGGGGTGCCGTCAGGTCGAGGCAGGGCTCAAGCGGCTTGCGACTTCTGGTAGTTCTGCACGCCGTCCAGCACTTCCTTCTTGGCGGACTCAATGCCTTCCCAGCCCACAACCTTCACCCACTTGCCCTTCTCGAGGTCCTTGTAGTGCTCGAAGAAATGGGCGATGGCGTTGCGGCGCATGGCGTTCACGTCTTCGATGTCCTTCCAGTGGTCGTACATCGGCAGGATCTTGCTGGTGGGCACGGCAATCACCTTGCCGTCCACACCGGCCTCGTCTTCCATCATCAGGATGCCGAGCGGGCGGCAGGGCACGACCACGCCGGGGAACAGCGGGTACGGCGTGATGACCAGCACATCCACCGGATCGCCGTCGCCCGACAGCGTCTGGGGCACATAGCCGTAGTTGGTGGGGTAGTGCATGGCCGTGGTCATGAAGCGGTCCACGAAGATCGCGCCCGATTCCTTGTCCACTTCGTACTTGATCGGATCGGCGTTCATCGGGATCTCGATGACGACGTTGAATTGGTCGGGAATGTTCTTGCCGGGGGTGACGGAGTTGAGGGACATAACGGTCGGTTTCAGTGTTGTCAAAGAGGCCCTGCGCACCACGCGTGGTGCCGGAACGCGGGCGATTTTAGGCGCACGGCCCTTGCGGGGGGCTTGCAGACCGCCGGTTTGCAGTAAATTGGGGGCGTTGGCCAATCGCGTCCCCTGGTCGGGCACGAGGAAGCAACGCCGCGGGAACACGTGTGGTGTGGGTTCTCAGATGCGCGTGTTTCCTTCCGTGCAGAACGATACGAGGAGAATCGAATGACTGGAACGTCAGCGCTGACAACTCCCCTCCTGCTGGCCGTGGTGTGTGCCTTCGCCGCCGTGGCCTACGGGCTCTGGGCCCGCAGCTGGATCTTGGCCCGCGACGCGGGCAACCCGCGCATGCAGGCCATTGCGGCGGCCATCCAGGCCGGGGCCGCAGCCTATCTGGCCCGCCAATACAAAACAATTGCCATCGTGGGCGTGGTGCTCGCGCTGCTGATCGGCGTATTCCTGGACACGACCACCGCCGTGGGCTTTGTGGTGGGGGCGGTGCTGTCCGGCGCCTGCGGCTTCATCGGCATGAACGTGTCGGTGCGGGCCAACGTGCGCACCGCACAGGCGGCCACCGAGGGCATCGAGGCGGCCCTGCAGGTGGCGTTTCGCGGTGGGGCCATCACCGGGATGCTGGTGGTGGGCCTGGGGCTGCTGGGCGTCGCCGGATTTGCCTGGTTTCTGCTGGGCAACGGGCAGCTCACGCCCGACCGCTCGCTGGCCACGCTGCTCAATCCGCTGATCGGTTTTGCGTTTGGCTCGTCGCTGATCTCGATCTTTGCGCGCCTGGGCGGCGGCATCTTCACCAAAGGGGCCGACGTGGGCGCCGATCTGGTGGGCAAGGTCGAGGCGGGCATTCCCGAAGACGACCCCCGCAACCCGGCCGTGATTGCCGACAACGTGGGCGACAACGTGGGCGACTGCGCGGGCATGGCGGCCGACCTGTTCGAGACCTACGCCGTCACGCTGATTGCCACCATGGTGCTGGGCGCGCTGCTGGTGTCGGCTGCGCCCATGGCGGCCGTGGCGTACCCGCTGGCCTTGGGCGGGGTGTCCATCCTCGCGTCCATCATCGGCTGCTTTTTTGTCAAGGCCACGCCGGGCATGAAGAACGTGATGCCCGCGCTCTACAAGGGGCTGGCCATCGCCGGTGTGCTGTCGCTGGTGCTGTTCTGGGGCGTGACGTTGTGGATCGTGCCGGACAACGCCATCACGGCCAGCGGCAGCCAGTGGCGGCTGATGGGCGCCTGCACCACCGGGCTGCTGCTCACGGCCGCGCTGGTGTGGATCACCGAGTTCTACACCGGCACGCAGTACAGCCCGGTGCGCCACATCGCCCAGGCTTCTACCACCGGGCATGGCACCAACATCATTGCGGGGCTGGGGGTGTCGATGCGCTCCACCGCTTGGCCGGTGGTGTTCGTGTGCATCGCCATTTTGGTGGCCTATGGCCTGGCTGGCCTGTACGGTGTGGCAGTGGCGGCCATGGCCATGCTCAGCATGGCGGGTATCGTGGTGGCGCTCGACGCCTACGGCCCGATCACCGACAACGCGGGCGGCATTGCCGAGATGAGCGAGATGCCCAGCAGCGTGCGCGACATCACCGACCCGCTGGACGCCGTGGGCAACACCACCAAGGCCGTGACCAAGGGCTACGCCATCGGCTCGGCCGGGCTGGCCGCGCTGGTGCTGTTTGCCGACTACACGCACAAGCTCGAAAGCTACGGCCTGGCCGTGCGCTTTGATCTGTCGGACCCCATGGTCATCATTGGCCTGTTCATCGGCGGGCTGATCCCCTACCTGTTTGGCGCGATGGCCATGGAGGCCGTGGGCCGCGCGGCCGGTGCCGTGGTGGTGGAGGTGCGCCGCCAGTTCCAGACCATCCGCGGCATCATGGACGGCACGGCCCAGCCCGAGTACGGCAAGGCCGTGGACATGCTGACCACGGCCGCCATCAAGGAGATGATCATCCCCAGCCTGCTGCCCGTGGCTGTGCCCATCGTGGTGGGCCTGCTGTTGGGCCCCAAGGCGCTGGGCGGGCTGCTCATGGGCACCATCGTCACCGGGCTGTTCGTGGCCATCAGCATGTGCACCGGCGGCGGTGCGTGGGACAACGCCAAAAAGTACATCGAAGACGGCCACCATGGCGGCAAGGGGTCGGACGCCCACAAGGCCGCCGTGACGGGCGACACCGTGGGCGACCCTTACAAGGACACGGCAGGCCCCGCCATCAATCCGCTGATCAAGATCATCAACATCGTCGCCCTGCTGATCGTGCCGCTGGTGGTGCGCTTCCACGCAGGCTGACGCCGCCCTGCCCTGGCCGCACGGCCAGGGATGTGGCTCAGAAGTCGGCCGCAATGGCCGCGCGCAACAGGGCCGAGGCAGGCTCCACCAGGGTGTGCAGGGCGTCCACGCGGTCCTGCTCGATGGCCTGCAGCACCAGTTCGTTGATGCCGCCCACCACGGCCGTGGCCATGGTCGGCATCAGCGGCGACTTGCGCAGACGCGGGCCGGGCCGCTCGTTCACGGCCTCCAGCAGCAAGTCGGCCAGTTGCTGGTTGACCCGGCGGCGCACCGACAACCCGTGGGGACCCAGGCCCAGGATCTCGATGAACAGCGTGCGCAGCAGCACCGGGTTGCGCGAGAGCACGGCAAAGTAGGTGCGCATCGCGCGCTCCACCTGGGTTTGCCAGTCCAGTTGCGGCTCGATCACGGCGCGCAGCTCCTGCAGCGCGTTGCGGCTGGCGGCTTCGTACAGCGCAATCAGGCAATCGGCCTTGCTGCCGAAATGCTCGTAGAACGTGCGGCGCGACACCCCCGCCTCGCGCACGATGTCGGCAATGGTGGTGTCCGGGTAGCCGTGGGCCGCCACCGCGCGGGCCATGCCTTCGAGCAGGCGCCTGCGGTGCTCGGGCACCAGCATGTCGGTGGGCGGGGTGGCGGTGTCGGTCGGGTTCATGGCAATGCTGCGCATTGTGCCGTGGTGCGCCCAGGGCCGCCGCTTGTACCGTACCCCCTGCTGACAGCGCCCTGCACACCGAGCACTTGACAGATGGCTGCCAAGCCCGATCATGCGCAGACACCAAAGCGGTACGCAAAAGTACCGACCCGCCCGAGACAAGCACCATGACCCACCTGACCGTTCGCCGCCTGCTGATCGACCTGGAAGCACCGTTTGACCGCCACTGGTGCGGAAACGACGCCTTCCGCACCGCACTGTTCAATGCATTGTCCATGAGCTTTCCGGTCGGAGAACAGTTTTTCATGGACGCGGTGCGCAACGGCTACCAGGCGCTGCCGCCCGAAGCACAGGCCCGCTTTGCCGACGAAGTCAAAGGCTTTGTGGGGCAGGAAGCCACGCACCGCCGCATCCACAGCCTGTTCAACCACCAGCTGGAGCGCCAGGGCCTGGTCAATGACTGGGGGCCCCGGGCGGCGGCGCGTGTGCGGCTGTTTGAAGGCACCGACCCGCGCCACGCGCTGGCCGTGACGGCGGCCAACGAGCATTTCACGGCCTTGCTGGCCGAATGGGTGCTGGGGCATCCCGAGGTGCTGGCAGGCGCGGAAGCCCGCTTGGCCATGATGTGGCAGTGGCATTGCGCCGAAGAGGCCGAGCACAAATCCACCGCCCTCGACCTGTACCAGGCGCTCGGCGGCAACCATGCGTGGCGCATCACATGGTTCCGCCGCATTTCCGTGCTGTTTGTGGCCGATGTTCTGCGCCAGACCGTCCTCAACCTGCGGCGCGACGGCACGCTGTGGCGCTGGGCCACCTGGAAGAGCGCCGCCCGCACCCTGCTGGGCCGCGGCGGCCTGGTGCGCGAGAGCTGGCGGCCGTGGCGCGACTATCTGCGGCGCGACTTCCATCCGAGCCAGCAACCTAGCGACCGCTCGGACCAGTGGCTGGCTGCTAACCGAGACCAGTACCAGCCGGTGGGCGGGCACTGATCGGGCGTCACGCCCCCTTGGCCATGCGGCGTGCCCGGCCAGGTCAACCCCGGGCTGCTGCCCTTGCCGCAGGCCACCGAAGCACCAGCCAGCCAAACAGCGTCGCCATGAGGTACATGCTCACCGAGTAGATGGCTGCAGGCAGCGCAAGCTGGAAGTTCTCAAGCACGGACAGCGCAATGAAGATCGCCAGCGTGGAGTTGTGGATGCCGATCTCGAAGCTGATGGCCGTGGCCATCGACGTGTCGAGCCCTGCGGCCCGTGACAGGTAATAGCCAGCCCCCAGGCTCAGGGCGTTGAAGAGCAGCACCGCCGGGCCAATGCCGCCGAACGACTCCACCAGCGCCGACCACTCCTTGACGATGGCGATCAGCGCAAACGCCGCCAGCACCAGGGCGCTGAAGGCTTTCATGGGGCGCTCTGTGCGCGCGCTGAAGCCGGGCCAGCGCCGGTGCACGGCCATCCCCAGCACCACCGGCACCAGCACGATGGCGATCACCTCGACCACCTTGCCAAACTGCAGCGGGACCACCTGCCCGGTGTCGGCAAAGGTGCGGATGGCCCAGTTGGTGATGAGCGGCAGCGACACAATGGACAGCACCGTGTTGATCGCCGTGAGCGAAATGTTCATGGCCACGTTGCCCCCGAACAGGTGGCTGAACAGATTGGCCGACACGCCTCCGGGGGAGGCCGCCAGCAGCATCAGGCCCACCGCATACAGCGGCGCCACCCCCAGCAGCACGATGAGGGCGTAGCAGGCCGCCGGAAGCACCCCCACCTGCAACACCAGCGCCAGCACCACGGCACGCGGGTGGCGCAGCAGACGTGTGAAGTCGGCCACCGTCAGCGAAAGGCCCAGGCCGAACATGACCAGGCCGAGTGCGATGAACAGCAGGGTGGGCAGCAAAGAAGCAAAGCTCATGGGATGGACACGCGGCCTGACGGCCGCGCTGTACGGCGCGGGTGGAACAAAAGGCAGGTGAAGAGTCGCCCGGCCCGAGGGGCCCGGGGATGGCGCCAGAGCGGCGCACGCCGTCTGGCAGCGGCAGGATCAGGCGGTGGCGCGTTCCGTGCGCAGGCGCACCGGGCCGCTGCGCTGCTCAATGGCAGCCTGCACCTCTTTGCGCAGGCCCAGCGCAAAGCCCCATTCGGCCACCACGAACAGCGGCCCCACGATCAGGCCCACCAGGTCGTCCACAAACGCGGGCTTACGGCCCTCGTAGTGGTGGCCGACGAACTGAATCACCCAGCCCACCACGAACAGGCCCACGCCAGCGCCCAGCCACAGCGCCGTGCCCTGTGCGGCCAGCCACTGGCCGCCTGCCAGCATAGCGGCCAGCAACAGCGCCATGGTGAGGCCATAGCGCGCATCGAGCCGTGCATAGAACACACAGGCCGCCAGCGCCCCCGCCAGCGCAGGGCTGACCAGCAGACCGCCTATGTCAAACCCCGGACGCGACAGCAGCACGACCACGGCCAACATGATCATGGGCACCCCGAAGAAATGCGTGAGGATGTTGCGCGGATCGCGGTGGTAGTCGGCGTACTGCGAGAGGTGGTCGATCAGGGTTTTCATCGATGTCTCCGGGGCGGTGTTGTCTTGAGCATGGATGCTCGTGCCCACACCGCTTGCGGGTCTGTCGGCTGCACGACACAGACCCGGCACCTTGGTAGAAGCCCTGAGACCGCAGCCCCGCACACGCGCACCTCAGCCAGCGCGGGCCGTTACGCTTGCACCGCATGCTTTCTGACGACACCCTCCCCTCCACCCTGGCCCTGCTGCGCACCGGGCGCTGGTTTGCTGGCCTGCCCGATGCGCTGGCGCAGGCGCTGATGGGCATGGCGCGCGTGCGCACGCTGGCCGCGGGCGAGGTGCTGTTTCTGCGGGGCGATGCGCCTTGCGGCCTGTACGCGGTGCTGCGCGGCGGCGTGCGCATCTCGGGCACGGGCGGCACGGCCGAGCAGGCGCGCTCGTCGCTGCTGATCCGGCTGGAGCCGCCGAGCTGGTTTGGCGAAATTGCCGTGTTCGACCACGCAGCCCGCACGCACGACGCCCACGCCGATGAGCCCACCACGCTGCTGCACGTGCCGCAAGACCGCCTGCGCGACTGGCTGGCCGCACACCCCGAGCACTGGCATGCGCTGGCGCTGCTGCTCACCGACAAGCTGCGCACCGCCTTTGTGGCCATGGAAGAACTCGCCCTGCTGCCCGCCCCGCAGCGCCTGGCCCGCCGCCTGGTGTGGATGGCCGAGGGCTACGGCCAATGGAACGACGCCGGGCTCTCGCGGCGGCAACTCTCGCTGTCGCAGGAGCAACTGGCGCTGATGCTGGCCATTTCGCGCCAGACCACGAACCAGATCCTCAAAGACCTGGAAGCGCGCGGCCTGCTGCGCGTGCAGCGCGGCGTGATCGAAATCCTCGACCTGCCGGGCCTGCGCGCCTGCAGCGCTGGGTAACGCTATTGTTTTGATAGCTGCTCGTGCTTGTTAAACAAGCACGAGCAGCATATTTCAGCAAATAGTAAGAACACGTTGCTTTTGGAGCACAATGGGGCCATGCAACACCACTTCATCGCCAACGCCTCGGTTCCGTCCACCTCCGGCCGCACGATTGCGGTGATCGATCCGTCGGACGGCCAGCCCTTCGACGAGATCCCGCGCGGCACCGCCGAAGACATCGACGCCGCGGTGCATGCGGCCCGCCAATGCTGGCGGGCGGTGTGGCACAAGACCAGCGCGGCCGACCGTGGCCGCCTGCTCATGCGCCTGTCGCACAAGGTGCTGGAGCACGCCGACGAACTCACTGCGCTGGAGCAGCGCGACTGCGGCAAGCCCACCAAACAGGCCCGGGCCGACGCGCTGGCGCTGGCGCGCTACTTCGAGTTCTACGCCGGGGCCTGCGACAAGCTGCACGGCGAGACCATTCCGTACCTCGACGGCTACAGCGTCTTCACCTGGCGCGAACCGCATGGCGTCACGGGCCATGTGATCCCCTGGAACTACCCCATGCAGATTTTTGGCCGCAGCGTGGGCGGGGCGCTGGCGGCGGGCAACGTGTGCGTCGTCAAGCCGGCCGAAGACGCCTGCCTGAGCCTGATCCGCGTGGCCCAGCTTGCGGCCGAGGTCGGCTTTCCGGCCGGTGCGCTCAATATCGTCACCGGCTATGGCCACGAAGTGGGCGACGCGCTTGCGCGCCACCCGGGCATCGACCACATCAGCTTCACCGGCAGCCCGCGCGTGGGCACGCTCATTCAGCAGGCCGCGGCCGAGCGGCACTGCCCCGTGACGCTGGAGCTGGGGGGCAAAAGCCCGCAGATCGTGTTTGCCGACGCCGACCTGGACGCGGCCGTGCCGGTGCTGATCAACGCCATCGTGCAAAACGCTGGCCAGACCTGCTCGGCCGGCTCGCGTGTGCTCATCGATTCGCTGATCTACGAACCCCTGCTCGAACGCCTCGGCCAGGCCTTCAGCGCCCTGCGCGTGGGCCCGGCGGCGATGGACCTGGACCTGGGCCCGCTGATCCGCCAGACCCAGCAGCAGCGCGTGTGGGACTTTTTGTCCGACGCGCAGGTGGCGGGCATCCCGCTGGTGGCCCAGGGCAGCGTGGTGGACGAAGCCCCCGACACCGGTTACTACCAGGCCCCCACCCTGCTGCGCGACGTGCCCGTACAGCACCGGCTGGCGCAGGAAGAAGTCTTCGGCCCGGTGCTCGCTGCCATGTCGTTCGACGACGAAGACCACGCCATCGAACTGGCCAACGCCACGCAGTTCGGCTTGGTGGCCGGCGTCTGGACGCGCGACGGCGCGCGCCAGTTCCGCATGGCCCGCCGCCTGCAGTGCGGCCAGGTGTTCATCAACAACTACGGCGCGGCCGGCGGCGTGGAGCTGCCCTTTGGCGGCGTGAAATCGTCCGGCTATGGCCGTGAAAAGGGCATGGAAGCGCTCTACGGCTTCACCACCCTCAAGACCGTGGCCGTGCGCCACGGCTGAGCCCGTTCCGATGCCGCAGGGCGCTGGATGCCCGTGCGGCCTGCACATTCAAGGAAACCCATGCGAGTCCAGCACAAATCCATCATCGTGACCGGCGCCGGCGGCGGCATCGGCGAAGGCATTGCCAAGCGCCTTGCGGCCGAGGGCGCGCGCGTCATCGTCAACGACATCCAGGCCAGCGCGGGCGAACGCGTGGTGGCCGAGATCACGGCTGCGGGCGGTCAGGCGACCTTCTTTCAGGCCGACGTGACGCGCTCCGACCAGGTGCAGGCGCTGGTGCAGGCGGCACTTGATCGCCATGGACGGCTCGACGTGGTCGTGAACAACGCGGGCTGGACACACCGCAACCGCCCCATGCTCGAAGTGAGCGAAGAAGAGTTCGACCGCGTGTACGCGATCAACGTCAAGAGCATCTACCTCACGGCCATCCACGGCGTACCCGCCATGCGCGCGGGCGGGGGTGGCAGCTTCATCAACATCGCCTCCACGGCCGGGGTGCGGCCCCGCCCGGGCCTCACTTGGTACAACGGCTCCAAGGGCGCGGTCATTACCACCAGCAAGTCGATGGCGGCCGAGCTGGGCCCGGACAACATCCGCGTGAACTGCATCAACCCGGTGTTCAACCCCGACACCGGGCTGGCGGCCGAGTTTGCGGGCGGGCCCATCGACGACGCGCGGCGCGCGAAGTTCCTGGCCACCATTCCGCTCGGGCGCTTTTCCACCGCGCTCGACGTGGCCAACGCAGCGCTCTACCTGGCCAGCGACGAGGCCGCGTTCATCAGCGGCGTGTGCATCGAAGTGGACGGCGCGCGCTGCGTCTGACACCGGCCTCCGGCCAGTCCCGCGCACCCCGCACGGCCTCAGGGGTTCGGCCCCGCGCGCTGCAGCCCCTTGCGGCACAATCCGCACATGGCTGAACGCGTGATTCCCCTTGTCGACCAGCGCGTGGGTGCGCTGCGCGCGCAGCCCGCGGCCGACACCCCCGCCCCGAGCGGCCTGCTGACCGACCGGCTGCAGCGCCCGCTGCGCGATCTGCGCATCAGCGTGACGGACCGCTGCAACTTCCGCTGCGCGTACTGCATGCCCAAGGAAGTCTTCGACAAGGACTACGCCTACCTGCCGCAGCAGTCGCTGCTCACCTTTGAAGAAATCACGCGCCTGGCGCGGCTGTTTCTGGCGCACGGCGTGCGCAAGATCCGCCTGACCGGCGGCGAACCGCTGCTGCGCAAGAACCTCGAATTGCTGGTGGCGCAACTCGCCGCGCTGCGCACCGTGGACGGCACGCCGCCCGACCTCACGCTCACCACCAACGGCTCGCTGCTTGCGCGCAAGGCCCGTGCGCTGCGCGACGCCGGGCTGCAGCGCGTGACGGTGAGCCTGGATGCGCTGGACGACACGATCTTTCGCCGCATGAACGACGTGGACTTTCCGGTGGCCGACGTGCTGGAGGGCATCGCAGCAGCGCAGCAAGCCGGCTTTGAGAACCTCAAGGTCAACATGGTGGTCAAGCGCGGCACCAACGACCACGAGATCCTGCCCATGGCGCGGCACTTTCGCGGCACGGGCGTGACGCTGCGTTTCATTGAATACATGGACGTGGGTGCCACCAACGGCTGGCGCATGGACGAGGTGCTGCCCTCGGCTGAGCTGATCGCGCGCCTGCAGGCCGAGCTGCCCCTGGTGCCGCTGGCCGCCAGCGCCCCGGGCGAGACCGCCGAGCGCTGGGGCTATGCCGATGCCAGCGGCCGCCACAACCCGGCGCTGGGCGAAGTCGGCGTGATCAGCAGCGTGACGCAGGCCTTTTGCCGCGACTGCAACCGCGCACGCCTGTCGACCGAAGGCCAGGTGTTTTTGTGCCTGTTTGCCCACCAGGGCTGGGACCTGCGCCACCTGCTGCGCGGCGGTGCCGACGACACCCAGATCGCCGCGTCCATCGCCAGCATCTGGCAGGGGCGCAGCGACCGCTATTCCGAACTGCGCAGCGCGCTGCCCGCCGACACCTCGGGCATGGGCGCGCGCCGCGTGGAGATGAGCTACATCGGCGGATGAGCCCGCCTGCCCACGCTGTGCGCGGCCCCGTCGCCCTCCATGCCACGCCCGCTGCCTTGCGCACCGGGCTGCGTACACCCCTTACATTGCCATGATCGATACCCAAGACATCACCGGCCTCGTACTGGCCGGCGGCCGCGGCTCCCGCATGGGCGGGGCCGACAAGGGCCTGCAGAACTACCGCGGCTCGCCGCTGGCGCTGCACACGCTGCTGCGCCTGCAGTGGCAGGTGGGCCACACCATGATCAACGCCAACCGCAACCTCGCGGCGTATGAGTCGTTCGGCGTGCCCGTGTGGCCCGACAGCCTGCCCGACTACGCCGGGCCGCTCGCGGGATTTCTCACAGGGCTGGAGCACTGCGAAACGCCCTGGCTGCTGACGGTGCCCTGCGACACGCCGCGCTTTCCGGACGATCTGGCCGCACGGCTGGTGCAGGCGGCCGTGCGCGAGAACGCCGACATGGCCATGGCCGCCGCGCCCGAGGCCGACGCCGAGGGCCGCGTGCAGGTGCGCCCGCAGCCGGTGTTCTGCCTGCTGCGGGTGGAACTGATGGAAAGCCTGGTCCGCTTCACACAAGGCGGCGGCCGCAAGATCGACACCTGGACGGCCCAGCACCGCTGCGCCCTCGAAGCCTTTGACCGTCCGGGCGACGACCCGCAGGCCTTCTTCAACGCCAACACCCTGGCCGAGTTGCAGACGCTGGAGCAGCGCGCATGAGCCTGAGCATTGCCGATATCGCCGCCCGCCTGCAGGGCTACGACCCGCAGGCCCTGAGCGCCGCGCAGGTGGGCGAGTTCCTGCATCACCTGGTCGAGCCCGTGACCGAATCCGAAACGGTGGGCATCTTCGACGCGCTGGGCCGCGTGCTGGCCGAAGACGTGGTCTCGCCGCTCTCGGTGCCGCCGCACGACAACTCGGCCATGGACGGCTTTGCGTTCGACGGTGCAGCGCTGCAGCCCGGCCAGCCGCTCGTGCTGCGCCTTGTGGGCACGGCCTACGCGGGCCGCGCCTGGCAGGGCACGGTGGGCCCGGGCGACTGCGTGAAGATCATGACGGGCGCGATCATGCCCGCGGGGCTCGACACCGTGGTGCCGCAGGAGTTCACGCGTACCGACACCGTGGACGGGCACACGCAGGTGCACATCCCGGCCGATGTGCTGCGCGCAGGCGACAACCGCCGCCTGTGCGGCGAAGACCTGATGCAAGGCAGTGTGGCCCTGGCCCGCGGCACGCTACTGGGCCCGGCCGCGCTGGGCCTGCTGGCCAGCCTGGGGCTGGCGCAGGTGCGCGTGTGGCGGCGGCTGCGGGTGGCCTACTTCTCGACCGGCGACGAAATCCTGAGCCTGGGCGAGCCGCCGCGCGAAGGCGCGGTGTACGACAGCAACCGCTACACGGTGTTCGGCCTGCTCACGCGCCTGGGCGTGCAGGTGATCGACCTGGGCGTGGTGCGCGACGAACCCGCGCAACTTGAAGCCGCGTTCCGCCAAGCGGCGGCGCAGGCCGACGCCATCATCACCAGCGGCGGTGTGAGCGTGGGCGAGGCCGACCACACCCGCACCATGATGCGTGCGCTCGGCGACGTGGCGTTCTGGCGCATTGCCATGCGGCCCGGCCGTCCCATGGCCGTGGGGCGCATCGCGGCGTCTGCAATGGCCGCCGCGGCCCAAACGGGGCTTCAAGCCCAATCGGCCTCTGAACCAGCAAAGTCAAGCACGACAAGCTATCAAATCAATAGCACCTTGCAACCCGGAGGTGCGGTGCTGTTCGGCCTGCCGGGCAACCCGGTGGCGGTGATGGTGACCTTTCTGGCCTTTGTGCGCCCGGCGCTGCTGCGCATGATGGGCGCCAGCGCCAACACACCGCCCCTGCTGCGCGCCACCTGCACCGAGGCCTTGCGCAAGAAACCCGGCCGCACCGAGTACCAGCGCGGCCTGGTCACCACCGCGGCCGACGGCACGGTGCAGGTCTGCACCACGGGCAACCAGGGCTCGGGCGTGCTCAGCTCCATGGTGCAGGCCAATGGGCTGATCGTGCTGCACCACGCGCAAGGCAACGTGGCCCCGGGCGACGTGGTGGACGTGATGATGTTCGACGGCGTGATCTGACGCCCGCGCACGCCGCCCGCCACGCAGCTGCGCCACAATCGCCCCATGCCCTACACCGCCACCCACCGCAGCGAAGCGCCCACGCGCGAACAGATCGACGCCCTGGACGGCCTGGCCGTGCTGGAGTTCGGCACCGGCTGGTGCGGCCACTGCCAGCGCGCGCAGCCGCTGATCGAGCAAGCGCTCGGGCCCCGCGGCGACGTGGCCCACATCAAGGTCGAAGACGGCCCGGGCCGCCCCCTGGGCCGAAGCTTTGGCGTGAAGCTCTGGCCCACGCTGGTGTTTCTGCGCCAGGGCCGCGAGGTGACGCGCCTGGTGCGGCCTGCCGACGCCGCGGCTTTTGCGCCCGCCATGCAGGCGCTGGACAGCGCGCCCGCAGCAGGCTGAGCCCCGCGCGGCGGGACCGCCGCCACAAAAAAGGGGCCCCCGGGCCCCTTGGGATGGCTGGGCCGCGCAACGCCCTACTTGGCCACCACCTCGTGCCCGCCCGCTGCGCCCGCCAGCGGCGACTCGTTGGCCACCGCATGGTTGGCACCCGGCACCTTGGTGCGTGCAAACAGCGAATACATCACCGGCACCACGAAGATGGTGAGCAGCGTGCCCAGCGACATGCCACCCACAATCACCCAGCCGATCTGGCTGCGGGTTTCCGCCCCAGCCCCGGTGGCCAGCGCCAGCGGCACCGCCCCCAGCACCATGGCGCCGGTGGTCATCAAAATCGGCCGCAAGCGCTGCGACGATGCCTGCACCAGCGCATCGACCATGGACATGCCGCGCTCGCGCAACTGGTTGGTGAACTCCACGATCAGGATGCCGTGCTTGGTGATCAGGCCGACCAGCGTGATGAGCCCGATCTGCGAATACACGTTGAGCGAGCCGCCGCTCCACTTGAGCGCCAGCAGCGCACCGATCATGGACAGCGGCACCGACAGCATGATCACCAGCGGGTCGATGAAGCTTTCAAACTGTGCGGCCAGCACCAGGAAGATGAACACCAGCGCCAGCACGAACACCACGCCCAACGCGCCCTGCGAGCTCTTGAACTCGCGCGAGATGCCGTTGAGGTCGGTGGTGTAACCCGGCTTGAGCACCTTGGCGGCCGTCTGGTCCATGAAGGCCAGCGCCTCGCCCAGCGAGTATTCGGGCGTGAGGTTGGCCGTGATGGTGGCCGAACGGCGCTGGCCAAAGTGGTTCAGCTCGCGCGGGCTCACGCTTTCGGTCACCGTGACCAGGCTGGTCAACGGGATCATCGCGTCGCCCCGGCCGCGCACGTAGATGGTGTCGATGTTCTCGGGGGTGGTGCGGCCACTGGGCTGCAGTTGCACGATCACGTCGTACTGCTCGGCGTCGCGCTTGTAGCGCGTCACGGTGCGGCCCCCCAGCAGGGTTTCGATGGCGCGGGCCACCACGTCCACGTTCACGCCCAGATCGGCCGCACGCGCGCGGTTCACCTCCACGCGCAGCTCGGGCTTGTTCAGGCGCAGGTCCACGTCGGGCGCGACGATGCCCGGGTTGCGCGCCATTTCGGCCAGGAACTGGTTGACCACGGTGTTGAGGTTCTCGTAGCTGTCCGAGGTCTGGATCACGTAGGTCAGCGGCCGCGAGCGAAAGCCCTGGCCCAGCGAGGGTGGCGTGATCGGGAAGGCATTCACGCCCGGCAGCGCGGCCAGCCGCGGCTGCAGTTCACGCGCGAGGTCGAGCGTGGTGCGCTCGCGCTGTTCCCAGTCCACGGTGCGGTAGATCACGCTGCCCTGCCCCACCGTGGGGTTGCCGATGTTGGCAAAGACGCGGTCGAACTCGGGGAAGGCGCGGCCGATGCGCTCAAGCTCCTGGGCATAGCGGTCGGTGTAGTCGAGCGTGGAACCGTCGGGCGCGGTGATGTTGGTGATGATGGTGCCGCGGTCTTCCAGCGGCGACAGCTCCTGCCGCATCGACGGGTACACCAGCGCAATCGCCGCGCCGCTGGCCAGCATCACGCCGACGACGATCCAGCGCGCCTGCAGCAGCGCCCCGCCCCAGCCAGTGCCCGCCCGCGCCGTGATCACCCAGCGGATCAGCCGGCCATAGCCGTCGGACAGCGCCGTGAGCCAGCGCTCCATGGTGCGGTCAAAGCGGTTGGGCTTGGGGTTGTGCTTGAGCAGCAGCGAACACATCATGGGCGACAGCGTGAGCGCCACGAAGCCCGAAACCAGCACCGCACCGGCCAGGGCCAGCGCAAACTCCATGAACAGCCGGCCCGTGCGCCCCGGCGTGAAGGCCAGCGGCGCATACACGGCCACGAGCGTGAGCGTCATGGCCACCACGGCAAAGCCGATCTCGCGCGCACCCTTGATGGCCGCCGAGAACGGATCAAGCCCTTCCTCGATGTGGCGGTAGATGTTCTCTAGCATCACGATGGCGTCGTCCACCACCAGGCCAATCGCGAGCACCAGCGCCAGCAGCGTGAGCGTGTTGATGGAGAAACCCGCCAACGCCATCAGCGCAAAACTGCCGATCAGGCTCACCGGAATGGTGACGATGGGGATGATGGACGCGCGCAGCGTGCGCAGGAACACGAATATGACCAACGCCACCAGCACCACGGCTTCCAGGATGGTCTGGTACACGCTCTTGACCGAGCGGTCGATGAACAGCGAGTTGTCGTTGGCAATGTCCACCGCCACGTCGGGCGGCAGGTCGGCCCTCAGCTGGGGCAGCACGGCGCGCACCCCGGCCGACAGCTCCAGCGGGTTGGCCGTGGCCTGGCGGATCACGCCCATCGAGATCGCGTCGCGGCCATTGAGCCGCACGCGGCTGCGGTCGCTGGCCGCGGCTTCTTCGACGCGGGCCACATCGCGCAGCTTGACCGGAAAGCCGTTGACGGTGCGGATCACGATGTCGGAAAACTGCGCCGCCGACGCCAGGCTGGTCTGCGAGGTCACGCTGAATTCGCGCTGCTGCGACTCGATGCGGCCCGCAGGCAGTTCAAGGTTGTTGCGCCGGATCGCGTCTTCCACGTCCTGTGTGGTGAGCCGGTAGGCGGCCAGGCGCTCGGTGTCGAGCCAGATGCGCATGGCGTACTTGCGCTCGCCGAAGATCGGCACATCGGCCACGCCGGTCACCGTCTGCAGGCGCGGTTTGACCACACGGTTGAGCAGTTCGTTGATCTCGAGCGGCGAGCGCGTTTCACTGCTGAACGCGAGCCACAGCACGGGCGACGCATCGGCCTCGACCTTGGCGATCACGGGCTCGTCCACCGCATCGGGCAGGCGGTTGCGCACCCGGGCCGTGCGGTCGCGCACCTCGGCCGCGGCGTTGTCGGCGTCTTTTTCGAGGCGGAATCGCACCGTGATCTGGCTCTGCTCTGCGCGGCTGATGGAGGTGATCACGTCTACCGCGTCGATGCCGGCAATGGAGTCTTCGAGCGGCTTGGTGACCTGCGATTCGATCACCTCGGCCGAGGCACCTGCGTAACGTACGCTCACGGTGACCACCGGCTCGTCGATCTTGGGATATTCGCGCACCGTCAGGCGCGTGAAGCTCACCGCACCGATGAGCAGCACCAGCAGCGAGAGCACGGTGGCAAACACCGGGCGGCGGATGGAGACTTCGGCCAGTTGCATGGCAAACCTCCGTTCAGAGCGCGCTGCGCGCGGCCGACACCGGCAGGCGGCACGGATGTGTCCCCAGCGGCGCGGCCACTGCACGGCCACTGTCGGCCACCCGCAAGGGGGCCGGAGCCGCGGGCGCCTGGGCTGCGGGCGCAGGCGGCTGCGTGCCGCCGGCTTCAGCGCGCGGGGCCGAGGCCGCAGGGGCTGGGGCTGCCGGTGCAGCGGCCGGACCTGCCAGGCGCTTGCCCGGTGCGGCCTCCATGCCGGCCCCACCCGGGCTCTGGCCCAGTTCCACCACCCGCACCGGCGCACCGTCGCGACTCAGGCGCTGCTGCCCGGCGGTGACCACCTGCTGGCCCGCTTCCAGGCCTTGCAACACCTCCACCGAACCCGGCACGCGCGCGCCCAGCACCACGGGCACCTTGCGGGCCACACGGCTGCCAGGCTCGTTCCCTTCCACCACGCGCCACACAAAGGGCTGTTTGGCATCGGGCACCACGGCTTCCTCAGGCACCACCAGGGCGTTGTTGCGCTCCCCAAACACCGCGGTGACACGGGCAAACATCCCCGGGCGCAGTTCCGCCCGGCGGTTGTCGATGCAGGCGCGCACCGCCACCGAGCGGCCGTCGGCGTCGATCTGCGGGTTGATGGCCAGCACCGTGGCCTCGTAGCGGGCTCCAGGCAGGGCATCGAAAGTCACACGCGCCGTCTGCCCGCGCGCCACCCGGGTCTGGAGGCGCTCGGGCAGGCGAAAGTCCACGTACATGGCCTCGATGTCCTCAATGTTGACGATGTCGGTGCCGTCCTTGAGGTAGTCGCCCACGTTGATGTTGCGAATGCCTGCCACGCCATCGAAGGGCGCGACGATGCGCAGCCGCGCGGCCGTGGCCTGCGCAAGCGCCAGCTTGGCCTGGGCGACTTCGAGGTTGGCTGCGCTTTCATCGACCGAGCGCTGGCTGATGAAGCCCTGAGCCACCAGTTCCTGGTTGCGCTTGTGGTTGGCCTGGGCAATCGACAGCTCGGCTTGCGCCTGCTGCACCTGGGCACGGGGCAACTGGTCGTCCAGCTGCAGCAGCGTCTGCCCCTTGCGCACGCGCTCGCCATCGCGGAAGTTGAGCTGCGTGACACGGCCGCTGACCTCGGGCCGCACCACCACGCTCTGGCGCGAACGCAGGCTGCCCACGGCCTCGGCCTCGTCGCGCAGCGCCATGGTGCGCACCGCCGCCACTTCGACCGATGCGGGCCGGTTGCCTGCCGGGCCGCCCGGGCGTCCACCCGCGCCGCCCGGCACGCTGGCCCCGGGCCGCGCCGCCGTGGCAGCCGCAGCGGCATCGGCCGGTGCGGGGTTGGACTTGGGGCGCTGCCACCACCAGCCCAGCAGGGCGGCAACGGCGAGCCCGGACAGGGCGATGGCGAGGGTGGTCTTGCGGGTGGCCATGGAGCGTGGAAAAAACAGTCGCCAAAAAACAGACTGGCCGGGGATGCGGCCAGCCGATGCAATGTATCAGCCCTGTTTGCGCCAACACCCCGGGGGCTGCAAAACCCGCCTGCGGCGCCCTGCTGTTTCACGCGCGGTTTACCCGGGCTTTACCGCCGCTTTACACAAACCCGCTGGCGCGTGGGCCGCCGGGCTCAGGCCCACCCCAGTGCCCTCAGGCCCTGCCCAGTGCCATTTGCACGCCACGGTTGGCCAGCGCATCGGCGCGCTCGTTGCCCGGATGCCCCGAGTGCCCGCGCACCCAATGCCATTCGATGCGGTGTCCGCCTTGCGACACCAGCGCATCCAACTGTTGCCAAAGCTCCACGTTCTTGACCGGCTGGCGCGAGGCGGTGACCCAGCCCTTGGCTTTCCAGCCGTGGATCCATTCGGTGATGCCTTTGCGCACGTACTCGCTGTCCAGGTACAGCGCCACGGCACACGGGCGCTTGAGGGCCGACAGGCCCTCAATCACGGCGCGCAGTTCCATGCGGTTGTTGGTGGTGCCCAGTTCACCGCCGCACAACTCCTTTTCCAGCGTGCCGGCCCGCAGCAGCACGCCCCATCCGCCAGGGCCCGGGTTGCCCTTGCAGGCCCCGTCGGTGTACATCTCGATTTGGTTCAAACGCAATCCTGTTCGTTGGCAAAGGGGCGTATGGTGCCAGCATCAGGACCGGCGTGCGACCGCGCACCGTGGCGGGCCACCGGCACCGAGGTGGCGGCCGTCTTGCGCGAGGTGCGCCAGGCTGGCTCCAGCAGGCGCATGCCCGGCACCCGCTTGACCGCCACGATGAAATACGCCGCACCCAGAATGGGCCACCAGCGCTCGCCCCAGCTGTCCATGAAGCCGAAGCGTTCAAGCCAGCGCTGGCTGCGCACGGCGGGTCGATAGCAGCCGAACTGCGCAGACTCCACCTCGAAGCTCAGCAGCCGCAGCCAGTCGCGCAGCCGCCAGTAGCCAATGAAATCGCCGCCTTCGGGCAGAAACAGCGATCCGCCGCCCCAGCGCCGGCTCAGGCGTGCGCGTTGCTGGCGCAGGCCCCAAAGGCTGGCGGGGTTCAGCCCGGCAATCACCAGACGCCCCTCGGGTACGAGCACGCGCTCCACCTCCCGCAGGGTGGTGTGCGGATCGGGACTCAATTCCAGCGTGTGGGGCAGCACCACCAGGTCCAGGCTGCCTTGCGCAAACGGCAGGGCTGCCGGTTCGGCCAGCAGGTGGGCGGGCATCCAGGCCGCGGCCAATGCACCCTCGGCTGCCTGGCCAGCCGTCCAGTCCGCGGATTCGTCGGCACCCAGCGCCAGCCAGCGGTGGGGCATGCGGTTGGCTCGCAGCCCCTGCAGCTGCGGCAGCCCCAGTTGCAGGGCGTGGTAGCCAAACAGGTCGGCCACGGCCTCGTCCACGCAGGCTTGCTCCCACCCCAGCAGGTAACGCCCCGGAGGGGAGTCCAGCCACTGGGCCAAACCTATAATTTCGCTGCTCATGAACTTGCTGCCGCTGCCTGCCCTGTCGGACAACTACATCTGGTTGCTGCACAACGCCAGCGAGGCGGTGGTGGTGGACCCGGGGGAAGACACCCCGGTCCTGCAGGCGCTTGAGGCCCTGCGCCTCACGCTGCGGACCATTCTAGTCACCCACCACCACGGAGATCACGTGGGCGGCGTAGGGGCGCTGCAGGCGGCCACCGGCGCCCAGGTGTACGCACCGGCACGCGAGCTGCCAGGGCAGCCCTGGCAGCGCTGCCAGGGCGGAGACCGGCTGACACTGCTTGACACCCCCTGCACGGTGATCGACGTGCCCGGGCACACGGCGGGCCACATTGCCTACTGGCTGAGCCCGCTGGGCAGCCCCGGCATCCTGCTGTGCGGCGACACCCTGTTTTCGGGAGGCTGCGGTCGGCTGTTTGAAGGCACGCCCGCACAAATGCTGGCATCGCTGCAGGCGCTGGCCGCACTGCCGGCCGATACCCGCGTGTGCTGTGCCCACGAGTACACCCTGTCGAACCTGCGTTTTGCGCTGGCCGTGGAACCCGGCAACACGGCGTTGATCGACTACCACCAGGCGTGCACGGCCTTGCGGGCCCAAGCGCGCCCCACCCTGCCCTCCACCATCGGGCAGGAACGCCTGATCAACCCTTTTCTGCGCGTGCAGGTGCCGGCTGTGGCCGCCGCTGCGGCCGGCCATGCACCGGGCACATCGCCTGACGACCCGGTGGCCGTGCTGGCCGCATTGCGCGAATGGAAGAACGGATTTCGATGAAACTGCTGCACTGCGCTCTTCTCGCGGCCTCTTTGTGGCTGACGGGCTGCGCCACCACACAGAGCCCCAACGAGGCGTCTGGTCAGGCACCGGCGTCTGCCGAGAGCCCACCCGCGCGCCCGGCGGCCCATATCCCCGTCATTCCCAAAGGCCCGCTGCAGCCCATTACGGCAGCGCAGGTCGCTGCACCTGAGGTGGCGCCCCTGGCACCCCCCGCAGACCTCTGGGAGCGCATCCGCCGTGGCTTCGCCATGCCCGATCTGGAGCATGATCTGGTGCGCGACCGCGAGCAGTGGTATGCCGCACGCCCCGAATACATGCAGCGCATGAGCGAGCGCTCGCGCAAGTACCTGTTCCACATCGTCGAGGAATTGGAGCGCCGCGGCATGCCGACCGAGCTGGCGCTGCTCCCCTACATCGAAAGCTCGTTCAACCCACAGGCGGTGTCGAGCGCCAAGGCCGCCGGCATGTGGCAATTCATGCCTGCCACGGGCACGTATTTCGACCTGAAGCAAAACGCATTTCGTGACGACCGACGGGACGTGCTGGCCTCGACCCGCGCGGCGCTGGACTACCTGCAAAAGCTCTACGGCATGTTCGGCGACTGGCACCTGGCGCTCGCGGCCTACAACTGGGGCGAAGGCAGCGTGGGCCGCGCCATTGCCCGCAACCAGCGTGCGGGCCTGGGCACCAGCTACACCGAGCTGACCATGCCCGCCGAAACGCGCATGTATGTGCCCAAGCTGCAGGCAGTGAAGAACATCGTGGCCAACCCCGAGGCGTTCCGCACCGAGCTGCCGCTGATCGAGAACCACCCCTACTTCCAGACGGTGGACATCACGCACGACATCGACGTGGCGCTGGTGGCGCAACTGGCGGGCATCCGCGAAGCCGATTTCCGGGCGCTCAACCCGTCGTTCAACCGCCCGGTGATCCTGGCCGAAGGAACCCCTCAGATCCTGCTGCCCTGGGACAACGCCAAGGTGTTCGAGCGCAACCTGGAAGCGCAGAAGCAGGGCCAGTTCGCCAGCTGGACCGTATGGACCGCCCCCAGCACCATGAGCGTGGCCGAGGCCGCGCGGCGCACCGGCATGAGCGAGGCCGAGCTGCGCAGCGCGAACAACATTCCGCCACGCATGCTCATCCGGGCGGGCTCTGCGCTGATGGTGCCGCGCTCCGACTCGATGCAGGGCAATGTGCCCTCGCATGTGGCCGATCATGCGCAGATTGCGCTGACCCCCGAGGTCGTGACACGCCGCACGCAGGTGCGCGCCGGCAAGGGCGACACTGTGGCCAGCATGGCCCGGCGCCTGCGCGTATCGGCCGCACAACTGGCCGACTGGAACGACGTGAAGCTCGGCGCAAGCTTCAAGCCCGGGCAGATGGTGACCGTGTACCTGCCGGTGCGCAATGCCAATGCGGGCCGTGCGCGCAGCACCCGCGCCAGTGCCCCTGCCGCAAGCAACCGCAAGGCGGCACCAGCGCCGTCAAAGCGCGGCGGGACTCCATCCAAAACAGCCAAGCGCTGAGACCTACGGTCAGGTTTTCGACACGGCCGCCCCAAGAGAGCGCCCGCAGGTCTGATTCCGTTCGGCGGGCCACACGCCCCCCCGGCCGACTTCGGGCCTGCAGCGCTCTACGCCAGCACCCTCTGGCGCTCAGGCATTGAACTTCTGGCGCGCCTTGCGCACCCACTCGTTGGTGTAGGTGCGCGAAAGATCCACCCGGGTGTCGGTCCAAGCGGCTGGCTGCACACGCTGCAGCAGCTTGAGGGCGGCCTGTGGGCCGTCTTCGGGCAGCAAGCCGTTGGGCGAAAAGGTGTCACGCACGCGTCCGAGTGCAGCGAGATAGCTGCTGCGATCTCCCAGCAGATAGGCCGCAGGTAGCACCCGCACCAGATCGGCCGGTGCAGCTGTCTGCAGCCACTTTAGCGCGTGCACCATCGCGTGCGTGATCGACTGCGCGACCGCCGGCTGGCGTTGCAGGAAGGCTGGCGGAGCCATCAGGCAGGCGTCGGGCAGCGCGCTGCCCAGCAGATCGCCCATGGCCTTGAGGCCTCTCAGATCGGCCACAACCCGCGCATCGTTGCGCGCCTCCAGTTGGGACATCACGGGCTCACCGTGGCACAGGGCGTGCACACGGCCAGAACGAAAGGCCTGCAAGGCGTCGGCCCCGCTGCCCACGGGTACGAACTGCACGTCGCGTTCGGCCAACCCGACGCGCGCGATCAGCATGGCTGCCAGCCACTGTGCACCAGAATCGAGCGCTGGCACACCAATGCGCCGCCCCTTGAGATCAACCAGATCGCGGTAGGACGGAAACTGTCGCACCGCAACAGCCAGCGCAACCTGCGGCGAGCGAGTCTGCAACACAAACGCCCGCAGGGCGCGGCCACGGGCCTGCTGGCGCAAAAGGGCCTCGAACGGCGCGCTGCACAGATCGGCTTGCCCCTGGTACACCGCCGCAAGGGCTTCGGTATCGGCCGCGTGCTCCTGCAACATGACCTGTACCCCTTCGGCCCGGAAGTAGCCCAAGGCATCTGCCAGCACCAGCGGCAAATGCTGCAGCATGCCCAGACCCCCAGCCGCAATCCGGACCGCCGGCAAGCCTGCATCGGGCTCCACCGCGCGCGCCCGAGGCCACGTGCCGGCAGCGCCCGCAACCAGACCGCTAAGCAGCACGCGACGACGGGAGAACAACATAAAAGACATGGAAATGGTGCCCGCAATGCTGCACCGCAACAATCGTGCCGCGCACAGAAGGCGGCGGCATCAGGGTCGAACCCTGAGGAAGACTACGTAAGAAAGGCCGGTCAACAGCAGAGCGACCGCGAACAGCATCGCAGTACAGGCACAACGGCTCTTGCGACACCCCGCTTTGGATGCTCCAAGGCGGAACGGGTTCCCACCGATTCAGCGGTAGCCGATCAGCAGGATCGCAATGTTCACGAGAAAGGCCGCGGACCAGACGGCGCTGCGGGCGCGGGGCATGTCGCCCACGTACATGAGGATGTAGAACAGCCGCAGAAAGACCCACAGCATCGCCAGAAGGTCCAGCCGGGTCTGCCCCGCCCCGAGGCTGTGGGCAATGATCACTGCGCCGATGAAGAACGGCAGCGCTTCAAAGCTATTGGCCTGGGCCGCATTGGCCCGTGCGCGCCAGTCGCTCTGGCGGGCCAGCCACTCCCGGGGGTTGTGGTTGTCAAAACCGCCGTCCCGACGCGGTTTGCCGAAACTGCCGCTCTTGGCCAGCCAGGCGCAGCCGATGGGCAACAGCACCGCCATCAGCACGCACCAGTACGCCACGGTGAAGCGTGCCACGTGCATGGAGTTCATTGAAAGCCTTTCTGCTGTTCAGCCCAGCGAAATCAAGCACGAGCAGCTATGAAAAAGATAGTATTTTAAGCGGCCTTGAAGGCGGGCGGGTGTGCCGCGTGCGACGGCTGAGCGCCGTTTGCCTTGCCCGCAGACTCAGCGCCGGTCGGCCAGCGCATGGGCGATGGTGCCCAGGTCCACGTATTCGATTTCGCTGCCCACGGGAACACCCCGCGCCAGCCGGGTCACGCGCAGGCCGCGGGTCTTCAGCGCCTCACTGAGCACATGGGCTGTGGCCTCCCCTTCGGCCGTGAAGCTCGTGGCCAGAATGACTTCCTGGACAATGCCGTCGCACGCGCGGTCCATGAGCTTGTGCAGCCCGATTTCGCGCGGGCCGATGCCGTCGAGCGGGCTCAGCCGCCCCATGAGCACGAAATACAGGCCCTGGAACGCACCGGTGCGCTCCATGGCCAACTGGTCGGCCGGTGTCTCGACCACGCACAGCCGGGTCGCGTCCCGAGTGGTATCGAGACAGGTGTCGCACACCTCTTGCTCGGTGAAGGTGTAGCAGCGGCTGCAGTGCCGCACCGACGCCGCCGCCTGCTGCAAGGCCCGCGCGAGGACTTCCGCACCCGAACGATCATGCTGCAGCAGGTGCATCGCCATGCGCGAGGCCGAACGCGTGCCCACACCGGGCAGCTTGCGCAGCGCGTCGATGAGAGCCTCCAGCGAGCGCGGCGCGCTCATGCCGCAACCCCTTGCGCCGGCGTATCCAGCACCCCGGCCCACGACGCGACCCACGCCAACCGCATGACGCTCGATCCGCTCAGAACGGGAACTTCATGCCAGGCGGAAGGCCCGGCATACCAGCCGTGAGCTTGGACATCTTTTCGGCCGACGTCTCTTCGGCCTTGCGCACAGCCGCGTTGAAGGCCGCAGCCACCAGGTCTTCGAGCATGTCCTTGTCGTCGGCCAGCAGGCTCGGGTCGATGGTCACGCGCTTGACTTCGTGCTTGCAGGTCATCACCACTTTGACGAGGCCCGCACCCGACTCGGCCTCGACTTCGATGAACGCAAGCTCGTCCTGGGCCTTCTTGAGGTTGTCTTGCATGGCCTGTGCCTGTTTCATGAGGCCGGCGAGCTGTCCTTTGTTGAACATGGGCTAATCCTTGATGGTTGGGGAGATGCCGCACAGCGGTGCGGCGGAGAGTGAAAACTGCAAGCCTACAGCGGTTGAATACTGCCGGGAACGATGCGCGCGCCGTGCTCGCGCATCAGGGTCTGGACATAGGCGTCGTTCATGACGACCTCCTGCGCGCGCTTCTGGCGGGCCTGGGCCGCGGCCGCATTGCGCCGCGCTGGGCAGTCGGTCACCGGGCCCATCTCCACACTCAGCTCGCGGGCCTGGCCCGCGGCTTCGAGTGCCGCACGCAGGCGCTCGCGCGCAGTGGGCTGATTCAGCGATTCGCGCTCGACGCGCAGCAGCCAGTGCCCGTCGTCACGCGCCACCAACTGCGATTGCAACGCCAACTCACGCACCAGCGCTGTCACCGCCTCAGTTGCCACCAGTTGCTGAACCACCGAATGCCAGTGATCACCCTCTTCCGTGGGCACCAGGCGCACCGGATCGTCAGGAGAAGCAGGCGTTGAATGCGGACGCGGCTGCATGCGGGCGCTGGGTTCGGAGGCCACGCGCACCGGCAGGCTGACCACGGGCTGCACCGGCGCAGCGGACCATGCCGCCTCGGCACCGCCCTGCGGGCCCGCATCGGCTGCCACAGCGTTGTCCGGAATGTCCTCCCAGGGCGGCGGCTCGGGCATGGCAGCAGGCGCCGCCTGCGGCCGCACAGCAGGCGTTGCCAGCGCGGGTGTGGATGCAGATGAACGGTCTGGCCGTTGCGGCGGGTTCTGCTCGGCGGTGGCGACCGCTGGCGCACGCCCCGGGGCAGACGGCTCGGCCGGGGATGGGACGGCCATCGGTGGAGGTGCTGGTTCGGCCGCTGGTGGCGGTACCGCAGCAGGCTGCGACGGCGGAACCCCTGGCGCAGATGCCGCCAGCGCCGGCGCGGCCTGCACGGCGGTGCCCTGCACCGGGGCCGCCGATCGCGCCGGGTGGGACGCTTCAGCGCTCAGCGCTGGAGTTTTTTTTTCTGCGGCGCCCGCAGCAGGCTTGAAGGCCAGCAGGCGCAGCAGGACCATGGTCAGCCCCGCGTACTCGTCGGGGGCCAGGCCCAGCTCGGTACGGCCATGCAGGCACAGGCTGTAGAGCAACTGGGTTTCGTCGGGCGGCAATGCAGCCGCCAGGCGCGTGGTCTCGGCCGCCTCAGCGTCGGCCGCATCGGGCTCGGCGGCCATGGACGGCACCGCCTGCAGTACCGCCATGCGCTGCAACACAGCCGCCATGTCCTCCAGCGTGGACGCAGCCGACAGACCATGCACCCGCAGGGCCTCGCAGGTCTCGACCACCCGGCGGCCATCGGCCGCGGCCAGGGCGTCGATCAGCTGGAACACATAGCTGCGGTCCACCGCGCCCAGCATCTGGCGCACGGCGTCTTCGCGCAGCGTGCCGCCCCCAAAGGCAATCGCCTGGTCGGTCAGGGACAGCGCATCGCGCATCGAGCCCCGCGCGGCCCGCGACAGCCAGCGCAGCGCCGAGGGTTCGGCCTCGATCTGCTCGGCGGCCAGCACGCGGGTGAGATGCTCCAGCACCGTGGCCGGGGCCATGGGCCGCAGGTTGAACTGCAGGCAGCGGCTGAGCACGGTCACAGGCACCTTCTGCGGATCGGTGGTGGCCAGCACGAACTTGATGTACTCGGGCGGCTCTTCCAGCGTCTTGAGCATCGCGTTGAACGCGGTGTTCGTCAGCATGTGCACTTCGTCGATCATGAAGACCTTGAAGCGCCCTTGCACCGGCTTGTACACCGCCTGCTCCAGCAGGCCCTGCACCTCGTCCACCCCGCGGTTGGATGCGGCGTCTAGCTCGGTGTAGTCGACAAAGCGGCCGCTGTCGATGTCGCGGCAGGCCTGGCACACGCCACAGGGCTCGGCAGTGATGCCGCCCTGGCCGTCGGGCCCCTGGCAGTTGAGCGACTTGGCCAGAATGCGCGACACCGTGGTCTTGCCCACGCCCCGCGTGCCCGTGAACAGGTAGGCATGGTGCAGGCGCTGCTGCGTCAGCGCGTTGCCCAGGGCCTGCACCACATGCTCCTGCCCCACCATTTCGGTGAAGTTCCGGGGGCGGTATTTGCGGGCGAGCACGAGGTAGGACATAGGAGGGGGATTCTAGGGCCCACGGTCCGTACCCCGAACCCGATCGGCCAGCCGAGGTGGGCCGGCAACGGCTTGCCAACCGCACGCCCCCTGCGCAAGGCCCTGCCTTTGCACGCAAGAGGAAAAGCCGGGCGCCTCGGAGGTTAGAATGCGCGCTGACGGGCCTCCTCGCATGGTGAAGCGGCCAACCGGGTCAGGTGGGGAACCAAGCAGCCCTAACTGTGGAGTCAGTGCCGGGGGTAAGGCTCGTCAACCCCATACGCAAAAGCCGCAGGCCTTCGGGCCCTGCGGCTTTTTTCTTGCGGCGCCAGGGTCGGCTACGACGCGTCGGCGGTACCCAGCCGGTGGGCCGCGCCAGCGCCTGCCTGTGCGCCGGTCGCCAGGCAGGCCGTGAGCAGGTAGCCGCCAGTGGGCGCCTCCCAGTCCAGCATCTCGCCGGCGACAAAAGCGCCCGGATGGCTGGTGAGCATCAAGCGTTCGTCCAGCGCCTCCCACTGCACGCCCCCTGCGGTGCTGATGGCCTCGTCGAGTGGACGCGGGGCTACCACGGTGATCGGCAGCGATTTGAGAGCGGCCGACAACGCCTCGGGGCGGCTCAGCGCCTCTGCAGGCAATTGTTCGTGCAGCAGCGCCATCTTGATACCGTCGATGCCCAACCGGCTCTTGAGGTGGCTGCTCAAGGAGCGCGCACCACGCGGATGCTGCACCGCTTCGCGGACGCGCTCGGCCGTCCAGTCGGGCAGCAGATCAAGCTCGAATGTGGCCCGCCCCTCGCGTTCAATGGTGTCGCGCAGGCGGTCGGACATGGCGTACACAAGGCTGCCCTCCACCCCCGTGGCCGTGGCCACGAACTCTCCACGCCGGGCAAACGGTGCCGCGCCCCCGGGCGCAAAGCGGATGGCCACCGACTTGAAGGGCTGGCCTGCAAAGCGCTCGGCAAAATGGGGCGACCAGCCGCTTTGCGCTGCGCGCGGGCTGCGCACATCGAAGCCGCAGTTGGCTGGCCGCAGCGGTGCGATGGGCACGCCCCGCGCTGCCAGCGGCGCCACCCAAGCACCGTCTGAGCCCAGGCGCGCCCAACTGCCCCCGCCCAAGGCCAGCACGAGCGCCCGGGCGCACACTTGCCGCTGGCCGGCCGGTGTGGCAAACGCCAGCTGCGCCGGATCCAGCGCGCCCAGCCAGCGGTGGCGCATGCAGAACTGCACACCCTGGCCGCGCAGATCGTGCAGCCATGCGCGCAGCAGCGGCGCGGCCTTCATGTCGGTCGGGAATACTCGCCCCGAAGTGCCTACAAACGTCTCGACACCCCGCTGCGCCGCCCAGTCGCGCACGGCCTGGCTTCCGAATGCATCGAGCAAAGGCTGCAAAGTCGCGCTGCGCGTGCCGTAGCGCTGCACGAACGTGGCGTGTGGCTCGGAATGCGTGAGGTTGAGCCCGCCCTTGCCTGCGAGCAGGAACTTGCGCCCCGCCGACGGCATGGCGTCGAACACCGCCACGCGGGTGCCAGGCCGATGGCGCAGCAGGGATTCGGCCGCCATCAAGCCTGCAGGCCCGGCCCCGACGATGGCGGCGTCCACGTGCAACGGGGTGGTTTCAGCAGGCAAGGGAGAAGACATCAAGGCTCACACAGGAAGGATGCGGGCAGGGAGCGTGCCTGCCTCAAAACAACGAGGACTGCACCGGGGGTACTGCGGCGGCCGCGCCTTGCGGCGGCGGCTTCGGTGCATCGGTCGCAAGCGGCGCAGCGGGGGCCGGAGTATGCCCGAGCGCAGCGCCGCCTTGCAGCGAGGCTGCGGCCGGGATGCCCTGCGCAGGCAGCGTCTGCAGACGCCCGTCGCCGGTCAGAAAAGCGGCGTGTACGGCAGCCGACGGCATCAGCGCCTGCACCGCGCTGCGGTAGCGCTCCAGCTGGGCCACCAGGTCAGGCTGGCGCATGGGCTCGGCGGCGCTCTTGTAGTCCAGCACCCACCAGCCCGCCAGCGCGGCCGGGTGGGTGCGCTGCACCAGCCGGTCGATGCGCAGGCTTTGCCCCTGGTGGCGCAGAGGCACTTCGTTGAAGGCCTGCGCGATCTGCGCCGCATCCCAGGCCCAGCCGCCCTCCCCGTTCAGCACGGCCGTAGCCAGGCTGGCTGCAGCGCGCGACTCAGCCAGGCTTAGGCGATGGTCGCGCGCCAGGCGCTGCAGCCGCGCGGCAGGCCATTCAGCGCCGGCAGGCCCGCCGGTGCTAAGGGGCGTCTGCTCCAGCAACTCGTGCATGGCTTCGCCAATGCGGGCCTGGCGGTCGTCGGCTGGCTCGGGGCGCAAGTCGGTCGGGGCCCGGCGCAGGGAGTCGGGCAACACCGGCAGTTGCGGCAACCAGGCGGCAGGCGCGAGCGCATCGGCGGACAGCACCAGCGAAGGCGCGTCTGCCGCATCCGGCACGGCGTCAGCCATCCACGGTGACAGGCGCGTCCACCAGCTCACTGCGCCAGCGGCACTCGCTCCTTCAGTGGCCGACACGGCCAGGCATTCACGCGCCCGGGTCATGGCCACGTAGAGCATGTGCAGCTCTTCGCGCTGGCGTGCGAGCTGCTCGGCTGCGACCAGCCCTGCCACATGGCGCGGCGGCTGCGATTCGCTGGTCAGGAAGAGGAAGTGCGCGGGTGCGACGCGTTCGCCCGGCCAGTCCACCAGCACGCCCATGGTGTCAGGCCGCTGCGCCTTGGCGTCGGTGTCCAGCAGCAGCACGCTGTGGGCCTCCAGCCCCTTGGCCCCGTGCACGGTGAGCAGTTGCACAGCCTGGGCCGAGGCGGTGACGGGCGCGCGCACCCGGCCCTGCTTCATGGCCCGCACGAACGCATAGGGCGTGAGATAGCGCCCGCCTTCGTGCCCCAGCGCAGCGGCTAGCAGGGCGCGCAAATGCGCCAGCACGGTGGGGCGGCGGGCGGCGGGCGTGGTGGCTGCGTAGCGCGCCAGCACGTCGCCGTGCGCATAGATGGCATGCAGCGCATCGTGGGGCGGCCACTGCGCAAGCCATTGCTGATACAGCCTCAAAATGCTTGCTCGTGCTTTCCAATGCTCACTGAGCAGCTCCTCTTTTTGTAGCAAATCCCACCAGCCATCTACGCCACTGCCTGCAGCACGGCGGCGCTCGGCCAAGTCCACAAGGTCTGCGTCGCTGCAGCCGAACAGCGGGGACCGCAGCGCGCGCGCGAGCGACAGGTCGTGCCGCGGCGAGACCAGCACATCGAGGAGTGCCACCACATCCTGCACCTCGGGCGTGTCGTACAGGCGGGTTTTCTCGGGCTGCACGCAGGGAATGTGCAGGGCGCGCAGAGCCTCCTCCATGGAGACCAGGCGGTCGCGCTTGCGCGCCAGCACCATGATGTCACCCGGTGCCACACCCGCCGCGCACTGGGCTGCCACCCAGCGTGCGGCCTGCTCGCATTCGCGCATGCGCAGCGTGGTCTCGGCTTCGTGGCGGGGCTGCGTGAGGCTGTCGCGCCATGCGTCCTGGGCCGTCTGCGTCGATTGGGCCTGAGCGGCCTCTGGGGCATCGGTCCAAGGGGCGTCGGCCGCAGGCCCCTCAGGCGCCGCAGTCAGCAGCGGCAGCTTGCACAGCACCCCAGGCCGTGGCGATTCGGTGGTGTGGGCGCGGTAGGCGGCCACCTCCCCCTGGGCCAGTGCCTGCAGCATGGCCTGGTTCACCGCGCCGATCACGGTGCGCGCATTGCGCCGCGTGTGGTCGCAACTGAGCAGGTCACCGCCCAGCCCCTGGCGCACAAAGGCCTGGGCCGCAACAAAGACCTGGGGCTCGGCGCGGCGAAAGCGGTAAATGCTCTGCTTGGGGTCTCCGACGATGAAGACGCTGGGCGCTTGCGCACCGCCCCCACTGCCCGCATACGACGACAGCCAAGCGTGCAGCGCCTGCCACTGCAGCGGGTTGGTGTCCTGGAACTCGTCGATCAACAGATGCCGGATGCGCGCATCCAGCCGCTCCTGCACCCAGCCGCTGAGCACCGGGTCGGACAGCATCACGAGCGCAGTGCGCTCCACATCGTTCATGTCGATCCAACCGCGGCGTCGCTTGAGGCTCGCGTATTCCTCGATCAGCGCGCGCGTCAACCGGGCCATGCGCTGCTGGTGTTGCCAGGCCTGGTGGTGGCGCTCGGCCTCGCACAGGGCTTGCAGCTCGGCCTCAGCCTCCTGCGCGGCATCGTATTTCTCCAGGTGCTTGCTCAGGCGGTCTTCCTTGGCCACGAACAGGGCACGCCGAAGGGCGTCCATGCGCCGCTCCACCCGAGGTTCCAGCCAGGCATCGACGATGGCCTGGGCGGCCTTCTGCGGTGTCTTGTTGGGTTCATGCCCAAGTGCACGCGACCAGGTGTGCCAGCGGTCATGGGCGGCCTGGCCGTCCAGGGCGTCGCTGGGCTGTTCGAGCGTGCGCCACCGGGGATCCAGCGCCTGAAACGGCGGCAGCGACGCATCGACCACCCCCTCGGCATCGGCCAGCGCAAATTCCACCCGCTTGGCCAGCGCGGCTTCCAGGGCCTTGTGGGTCTGGCTGCGGCCATGCCGCGCGACCGCCGCCATGTAGTCGGCATGCAGCGCGGGAGACTGCGTCAGACGGTCCCAGAAGGGTGCCCACACCTCCTGCACAGCCTGCGCATCGTCCTCCAGCAGCTCAAAACGCACCGGCAAGCCCTGCTCTTGCAGCAACACCGCCGGGGCCGCACCCAAAAGGGCTGCAAACCAGCTGTGGAAGGTGCGGATCTGCACCGGACGGCCCGACTCCAGCACCTGCGCGTACAAGGCGGCCAACCGGGGGGCCTGTAGCTGCGCCTGGGCTTCGTCCAGCCCGCGCGCACGCAGTTCTGCCGCCAACACGTCCAGCGGCTGATTGGCAAAGATGGCCAGCCACTGCAGCAGACGCTCGCGCATCTCGCCCGCCGCCTTCTTGGTGAAGGTGATGGCCAGGATCTCATGCGGCTGGGCACCGCCAAGCAGTGCGCGCAGCATGCGCGACACCAGCATCCAGGTCTTGCCCGCACCCGCGCAGGCCTCGACAGCCACACTGCGCCGGGGATCGCAGGCCACCGCATAAAACGCAGCGCGCGACACGGGCGCGCCGTTGCGCTCGTAAGCGGGTTCTGCGGGCGCTGCCATGCCCAGATCGACCACGGGCGAATTCGCTGCGTTCATGCCCAGGCATCCTTTCGGCACAGGCCACGGGCGGCGCAGTGGTCGCACACCGGGCCCTCCCCCAGCGCGGGCAAGGCGTGGCCGTCTTGAATGCGCTGCAGATCGTGCGCGAGACCGGCCAGCAACTGGTCGCGCGAGGCCACCACGTCTTCCTGCTCCACCCACTCGGTGTCGCCGCGCTCGCCCACGTTGAGATAGGCCGCCGCCACAGGCCGGTCGGCAAACGCAGGATCGCCCTGCACCAGCGCGGCATAGAAGGCGAGTTGCAGGTCTTCCGATCCAGGCCGCACGCGATCACGGGTCGCTTTCAGGGATTCGGTCTTGTAGTCGATCAGCAGACCGACCGTGCGCCCGTCGCGCGTGGCCTCGTCCATGCGGTCGAGGGTGCCGCTGAGCTGCCACTGCTGCCATGCCACCTGGCGCTTTTGTTCGGCTGCCACGAAACGGCCGCCGCAGGCGCTTTCATGGTCGAGCAGCCATCGCAGATAGCCCTCACGCAGTTGCGGCCACGCAGCCGCAAAAGGCACAAAACCGGCTCGGTCGAGCCCGAGGGCCGCCGTCACGGCCTGCGCAGACGCATCGAGCGCAGCCCGTTCGACCTCGGCCGCACGGGGCAGCGGCTGCGCCTGCCGCCCCTCATGAAAGTGCTGCAGCACCGCATGCAGCCAACTGCCGAAATCGCGCTTTTCCACCGTGTCTTCAAGCTCTTCGGGCTCTTGCAAACCCAACTGGCGCAAGGCAAAAAACCGGTACGGGCAATGCCGCAGATCCGCATAGGCACTGGCCGAAATCCGCTCGGGCAGCAGCCCTGGCGCCGTCGGTGCTGGCCGCAGCACCGGCGTAGGTGCCACCTCGCGCTGGGCCAGAGGATCGTGAGCGAGCGCAAGCCATCCCCTGAGCCGCCATTGCTGCACCAAGGCACTGGGCATCAGAGGTTCACCTCCATCGTCTGCCTCGCGCCACAACACATCCACCTGCGGCAGTGCGCGCAGGCTGTCCCAGGCCAAACGCAAGGCAGCCGCCAGACTCTCACGAGTGGGCAGGCCAAGCGCGGCACGCTGAGCCGCAGTCCAGGGGCCGGCTGGCTCGGGAGCGGCCTGCAGGCGGCGTTCATCGCACCCTGGCACCACAGCTGCAGCAAACGGCCGTCCCAGTGTCTGCGCCAGGGGTAGCACCACCACCGATGCTGTTGCGTCGTGGGCCGGAATGAAGCGCTGCGCTTCCAGCACATCGCGCGTCCATGCCACGAAATCGGCCAATGCCAGGGCGCGACCGGCACCGGCCCACTGTTGCACCTCGGTGTCTGCATCGTCTTCCAGGCGCAACACCCGCAGCAGTTCCGCGCCCGCGGCATCTGCCTGCAGCACCGGCCACAGCCCGCAGTCGCGCAGCAGCGAGCGCAGCGACGCCAGCCACTGCGCCAACGGCCGTGAAGCCTGCAACGCAGCGCGCCATGCCTCGGCGCGCGCGACGACGTCCTTGACGGCCGGTGGCGTCTCGGCCGCGTTGGCAGACGCGGGCACCCACCGCGCCCCGCCGCGGCGACGCAGCCAGCGTTCCAGTGCATCCACACAACCCGGCGGCAGCGCCGGGCAGTGTTTGAGCCAATCCAGCACGGCATCAGCGCCCGCATCCCATTCCGCAGCCCGCAAAAAGGCCACAAGCGCCGCCGCCGAGCGCGTGGTGGACAAAGTCCAGCCGGTCTCATCGCACACGGCCACACCAGCGGTCTCCAGCAAGGCTGTCACACGCCGGGTCAGGGCCCGGTCGTTGTCCACCAGCGCCACCGGGCTGCGCCCGTCCTGCAGATGTTGCAGCACGCAGGCGGCAGCCCGCAGGGCCTCGTCTTCGGCATCCAGCGCCGCATGGCCGCGCAGCGCAAATGGAGCGGCCTGATCAGGGCCAGCAGGCGGCAGCAGCGGCAGCTCCAGCGCAAGGGGGCCCCAGTGCGCCAGCAAGGCCTGGGCCAATGGGTCCGGGCGCGCGCCGCGTACCACCACCAGCGCGGCGGTGGCCGCCGGTGCAGCATCGGCCCACAGCACGTCGGTCTCGAAGGTCGTGGCCGCCACCCATTCCAGCGCCAGGCGGCAGGCGGTCCACTCCAGCTCAAGCCAGTGGTGGTTTTCGGTGTCCAGCAGCGCGCGGCCACGCGCGAGCCACGCGGCCCGCAGCGATGGCGCCTGCGCCGCGGCTGCAGGCGCAAGCTGGGCAGCCGCCTCCAGCACCAGCGGCAGCAGGAGCGGCAGATGGCGCCCCAGCCCAGCTTGCCCGAGCAAGGAGCGCGCCGTCATCAGATCGCGTGCACTGTCGCCCGTCCAGTCGTCCGGGACCTGTACAACCGGGCGCAATCGCCCCGCCCAACTGCGGGTGGTTTCAAAGTGGGGAACGAAGCCATGGGGCACGCACTGGCCCCAATAGCGCTGTGCCAACGGAAGCAACTGCGCATACGGCAGCACCACCACCGTCTGCGAGGGATGCTGCCCCACATCGCGAAGATGGCCGATCACGTGGTTCAGCAGGGACTGCCAAAGAGCAGGACAGGCATCGGCTTTCGCTATGACAGTCATAGCGTCACAACCACCGGGCACACCAGTGAACGTGGAATGGGTTTCTGTCACAATCCTGAGACTTTAACCGTACAGCGGACCCTGAACGCCCCGACCCAAGGAACCAGCCATGGCCAGCGAACTCATCAAACATCTCTCCGACGCAAGCTTCGAAGCGGACGTGCTCCAAGCCGGCACCCCGGTGCTGGTGGACTACTGGGCCGAGTGGTGCGGCCCCTGCAAGATGATCGCCCCGATTCTGGACGAGGTCGCTACCGCCTATCAGGGCAAGCTGACCATCGCCAAGATGAACGTAGACGAAAACCGCGAGATCCCGGCCAAGTTCGGCATTCGCGGTATCCCCACCTTGATGCTTTTCAAGAACGGCGAGTTGGCTGCCACCAAAGTGGGCGCGATGGGCAAGGCCCAGCTCACTGCGTTCATCGATCAGCAACTGGCCTGAAGCAGCGCACAGGTCACCGCCCCAACGGCGGTGACCTCAGGGCCCGCAGGAAGCCCAAGCTTTTCCTGTCATAATCGCGGCAGACCCCCAGCCCCGCATTCATCGGCGGGCATCACGCGGGTCTCCCCGGCTCTCCAGGCCGCCACGAGCATCGGTCCTGGCCTCGCCCCTCCCCCCCGTTTTGTCTTGTCCCCTACTCCGCGCAGGAGTCCATCCATGCACCTGAACGAACTCAAGGCACTGCACGTGTCTGAAGTCCTGAAACAAGCCGAAGAGCTGGAGATCGAAAACACCGGCCGCATGCGCAAGCAGGAGCTGATGTTTGCGATCATCAAGAAACGCGCCAAGGCCGGTGAGCAGGTGTTCGCAGATGGCGTGCTCGAAATCCTTCCGGATGGCTTCGGCTTCTTGCGCAGCCCGGATACGAGCTACACGGCAAGTACCGACGACATCTACATCTCGCCCAGCCAGGTGCGCCGGTTCAACCTGCATACCGGGGACATGATCGAAGGCGAAGTACGCACGCCCAAGGATGGTGAGCGCTATTTCGCGCTGACCAAGCTCGACAAGGTCAATGGCGGGCCTCCCGAGCAAAACAAGCACAAGGTGATGTTCGAAAACCTCACGCCGCTGTTCCCCAAGGAACAGATGCGGCTTGAGCGCGACATCAAGGGCGAAGAAAACATCACAGGCCGCATCATCGACATCATCGCGCCCATCGGACGCGGGCAGCGTGCGCTGATCGTAGCCCCGCCCAAAAGCGGCAAGACGGTGATGATGCAGCACATCGCCCACGCGATTACGGCCAACAATCCTGATGTGCACTTGATGGTGCTGCTAGTGGATGAACGCCCCGAAGAAGTGACCGAGATGCAGCGCACGGTCAAGGGCGAAATCATCGCATCGACCTTCGACGAGCCTGCTGCACGCCACGTGCACGTCGCGGAAATGGTGATCGAACGCGCCAAACGCCTGGTCGAACTGAAAAAGGACGTGGTCATCCTGCTGGATTCGATCACGCGCCTTGCGCGCGCCTACAACAATGTGGTGCCTTCGTCGGGCAAGGTGCTGTCGGGCGGCGTGGACTCCAACGCGCTGCAGCGCCCCAAGCGGTTCTTCGGCGCGGCGCGCAAAGTGGAGGAAGGCGGCTCCCTCACCATCATTGCCACCGCGCTGGTGGACACCGGCAGTCGCATGGACGAAGTGATCTTCGAAGAGTTCAAGGGCACCGGCAACTGTGAGATTCACCTCAATCGCCGCCTGTACGAGAAGCGGGTGTTCCCTGCGATTGAGCTCAACAAGAGCGGAACGCGCCGCGAAGAGTTGCTCCTGCCGCCCGAAATCCTGCAAAAGACACGAATCCTCCGGCAATTCCTCTACAACATGGATGAGATCGAGTCCATGGAGTTGATGATCAAGAACATGAAGGCCACGAAGACCAACGTGGACTTCTTCGACATGATGCGCCGCGGCGGCTGATCGCTGCGCTTTCGGCGTCTGCTTGAGGCCCACCACTTGCCCGCGCTACAATAGAGGGCTTTTGCGGAAAGTACGACAGGTTTTCGACGGTGCGGTGGCCGCACCGGGCCCGCCGCGGCTCCCGCAACGAACCAACAAGGATCGATCATGAAAGAAGGCATCCACCCCAACTACCGCGAAGTGCTGTTCGTGGACCTGTCCAACGGCTTCAAGTTCGTGACGCGCTCGTGCGTGCCCACGAAGGAAAGCGAAACTTTCGAAGGCAAGGAATACCCGCTGTTCAAGCTGGATACCTCGTCGGAATCGCACCCCTTCTACACAGGCACCCAGAAGTCTGTGGACAACATGGGGGGTCGCGTCGAGCGCTTCCGCAACCGTTTCGGCAAGACGACCGCGAAGTAATCCGCAGCTTCTTTTGCGAGAAGGCAGCAGGGCAACCTGGCTGCCTTTTTTATTGGCGCGAACCCTGGTCGCCCGCCCCCAGATTTAAGCGTATTCTTGATCGCTGACCCAGCGCCCTGCCCCTCCGTGTCGTTGCCCACCCCTGCCATCGTTGCCCAGCATGCGGTTCGCCCCTTGCCGCGCTGGGCTCTTATCCTGCTTTGTGCGGCGTACATGCTGCCCGGGTTCTGGGGACGTGCACCCTGGAAGAGTGCCGACATCGCGGCTTTCGGGTACATGCAGGCAATCGCCGAGAACCGCACGTCGTGGTGGGCCCCGACGCTTGCAGGGCTTCCTCCAGAGACAGAAGGCCTTTTACCGTACTGGCTGGGCGCCTGGGCCCTGCGGATCGCACCCGAATCCTGGTCCGCCGAGTGGGTGGTGCGGTGGCCATTTTTAGGGCTGCTGGCCCTGACGCTGTGCGCCACCTGGTATGGCGTTTACCACCTCGCGCGCGCGCCCAGCGCACAACCGGTGGCTTTCGCGTTTGGCGGAGAGGCGCCCCCCACCGACTATGCCCGCACAATGGCCGACAGCGCCCTGCTGGCGCTCATCGCATGCCTGGGCCTTGCGCAGTTGTCCCACGAAACCACAAGCTACCTGTCCCAGTTGGCGTTCGTGGCTTTGGCGTTTTATGGGGCCGCTGTCCTGCCTCAGAGCGCTCTGCGAGGCCTGATTGCGCTGAGCGCTGGTCTGCCCGGTATCGTTTTGTCCGGAGCCCCAACGGTAGGCCTTCTGGTCGGACTGGGCGCGCTATGGATGGCTGCATTGGCCCCGCGGCGCTGGACGGTCATGTCGTGCATGCTGGGCCTGCTGATCGCATGCGCCGCACTTGGATGGTCAGGGCAACTGTTTGCCTGGCGTACCGTGCTGCCGGGTGGCTCGGAGGGCAAGGATTGGGAAAGCCTGCTGCGCCTGCTCGTCTGGTTCGGCTGGCCGGCCTGGCCATTGGCGCTGTGGACGCTGTGGCGCTGGCGCACACAACTTGGTGCACCGGCGCAGTATCCCCACATCGCACTGCCTTTGTGGTTCACCTTGGTGGGCCTGGGGGCTACTCTCACCACCCTGCCAGCCGACAGGGCCTTGCTGCTGGGCCTGCCATCGATGGCGGCGCTGGCTGCTTTCGCACTCCCGACACTGCGGCGCAGCGTGGCTGCGTTGATCGATTGGTTCACGCTCCTCTTTTTCAGCGTGTCGGCCATTACCATATGGGTGATATGGGTTGCCATGCAAACTGGAGTGCCCGCCAAGCCCGCGGCCAACGTCGCCAAGTTGGCGCCAGGCTTTGAACCGCAGTTTTCCGGTGTGGCTTTGGGTGTGGCACTGGCGGCAACCATGGCATGGTGCGCGCTCGTGTGGTGGCGGGCCGCCCGGGACCGCGCGGTTCTGTGGAAGAGTCTGGTGCTCCCGGCCAGCGGAGCCACCCTGGGCTGGCTGCTCCTGCTCACCCTGTGGTTACCTTTGCTCGACTTTGCACGCAGTTACCAGCCTCAAATGCAGGCGATCGGAGCCCTGCTGGCACCGCAATCGGGCTGCGTACACCCCATCGGACTCAGCCGCAGTCAGATCGCGGCCATCGAGTACCACCTTGACCGTACGGTGATGACTCCGACACCAGACGCCGATTGCCCCTGGGCCTTGGCCGACCGCAATCTCTGGCAGCAGATGCTCCAAACAGATCGAACACCGGTCGCCGCAAACTGGTCCCAGATCGCCGTGGTGCCCCGCCCCACAGACAAAACCGACCACATCGTCGTGCTGCGCCGGGTCTCACCACGGTGACACAGGACCGCCACACCATCCTGCGGCACGCCGGTACGGTCCTTGTCGGTCAACTGGCCGTTATGGCGTTCGGCATCACGGATACCGTGGTCGCAGGTCGCCATTCAGAAGCAAGCCTCGCTGCCTTGTCCGTAGGGTCGGCCATCTACATCACCGTGTACGTGGCACTCATGGGGCTGTTCCAGGCACTGCTGCCCGTGTGGGCTGAACTCCGCGGGGCACACCGGTTCTCGGAGATCGGCCCCTCCGTACACCAGGCGGTATGGCTGGCAATCGGGTTGTCCGTGCCCGGCATGGCACTGCTCTGGTGGCCAGACTGGGCCCTGCGGCTCGCGGATGTTCCACAAGCCATGCAACCGGCGGTCAAAGACTATCTGAGGGTGCTGGCCCTCGCGCTCCCCTCGGCTTTGCTGTTTCGCATCTACGGCACGTTGAACCAGGCCTTGGCGATGCCAAGGTGGGTGACATCGCTGCAGATCGGGGGGCTCATACTCAAGGTTCCGCTGTCTGCGGCGCTCACATTCGGTGTGGCCTCCATTCCGGCTTTTGGGGTGGTTGGATGCGCATGGGCCACACTGGTTGTGAACCACGCGATGCTCGCTGCAGCGATCTGGACACTTCGCAACAGCCAGGCGCATGCGAATCTCGCGTTGTGGCGAAAAATGGCGCTACCGAACTGGCAAGCGCAGCGCAGATTCATGCAACTGGGTGGGCCCGCTGCGCTGGCTGTCCTGGTCGAAGTCAGTTCCTTCACCTGGATGGCGCTGTTCATCGCGAACATGGGCGCCACAGCCTCAGCGGCCCACCAGATTGCGGCCAATGTGGCCGCTGTGTTGTACATGGTTCCGCTGTCACTGGCGATCGCCACGAGCGCCAGGGTGTCTTATTGGCTGGGTGCTGGGAACGGCGTCGCAGCGCGTGACGCGGCGGGTGCAGGGCTTCGCCTGGCGACGGCGGCAGGGCTGGGCCTTGCCGCTCTGGCCTGGGTCGGCGCTTCCACCCTCGCCAGCGTGTACACCCACAATGCCGCTGTGGCAGCTTTGGCCGCCGCCCTACTGTCATGGGTCGCGCTATACCACCTGGCCGATGCGGTACAAACGGTTTGCGTATTTGTGCTGCGGTGCTTTCGCGTGACCATCGGGCCCCTCGTGCTCTACACCAGCCTGTTGTGGGGCGTCGGGCTGGGCGGTGGACTGCTTGCGTCCCGGGCTCCATTCAGCCCCTGGGCGGACAGCCCTGGGCCATGGCTTTATTGGGCGGCGAGCGCAGGAGCCCTGTGGCTTGTCGCGGCTTGTGTGCTCATCATGCTGCGACAGCAATTGCGTA
>NZ_BAABEX010000007.1:148907-151590 GCF_039540375.1 Acidovorax lacteus | reverse complement strand
GGCGGACAGCCCTGGGCCATGGCTTTATTGGGCGGCGAGCGCAGGAGCCCTGTGGCTTGTCGCGGCTTGTGTGCTCATCATGCTGCGACAGCAATTGCGTCGCTCTTGCGGGCAAAACGCAGCCGAGTGACCGGGAAGACCACGGTAAACGTGGAGCCAACACCCACCGTGCTGACAATCTGCAAACTGGCGCCATGGCGCTGCAGGACGTGCTTGACAATCGCGAGGCCCAGGCCTGTACCGCCAGTCTCTCGCGAGCGGCTGCGATCCACACGGTAAAAGCGCTCAGTCAGGCGCGGAATGTGCTCCGCGGCAATCCCCGGACCGGTATCGGCCACCGAAAACACCACGTCTCCCTGTGGATTGCGCCGCCAGCGCACAGTGATTTCACCGCCAGCAGGCGTATAGCGCACAGCGTTGCTGATGAGATTGGAAAAAGCACTTTGCAATTCAGACATAGCCCCGGCCAACTCCACCCCATCGAGCCCCTCCGCCTCGAAAGACAGCACGTGCTTGCGGGCGTGTTGCTGGGTCAAAACGCCTGAAAGCGCGCGCCCTTCTTCTTCACACCGCTGGACCAGCAGTCTCGCAGGCACCCAGTCGGTCATACCAGGCAACGGACTGCCCTCCAGGCGAGAAAGCGTCAACAAATCCTGCACCACACTTTGCATACGTGCGGCTTGCTGAGCCATCATGCCAAGATAGCGTGCTCGTTCATCCGTCGACAGGTGCAACGTCTGCAACGTCTCGACAAAGCCTGTCAGCACCGTAAGCGGCGTCCGAATTTCGTGGGATACGTTGGCGACGAAGTCACGCCGCATGGCCTCGGCCTGTTCCAGAGCCGTCACGTCTCTTGAAAGCAGCAACTTGCGCCCATCGCCATAGGGGTGCAGATGCACTGAAATACGCACGGGCCTGGACGGGGTGCTCTCGCGCCCTTGCAACACCACATCTTGCGTGAAATCGTGCGCGGCATAGTAGGCACTGAACTCCGGATCGCGGACCAGATTGCCGATGGACTGCATGTGGTCGCGTTGCACGTCAATGCCGAACTGTGCTGCGGCGATATGGTTGCACCACTCAATATGCCCTTGAGCATCCAGGAGGATCACACCATTGGGTGTGGCCTGCAGAGCCGCCAGAATTTCCTGAAGGCGCGCATCGGCAGCCTGGGCCTGCGCGTCTCGCTGGCGCAATAGCCTGCGGACGCGATCAGACGCCTCTCCCCACAGCCCCCGCATGGCAGGAGCCGATGCCAGATCTCCGGTGCGCAACCAGCGCAGAACCCGCGCGCCTCGCGACAGATCCCAGACAAACCAAGCCCAGGCTGCGAGGGCGGCACCCACGGCGGCGCCCCAAGGCCCAGCCTCATACCAACCAATTCCGCCACCGACGAACTGAGAGAGCAGAAAGTAGACGATTCGCCACAGCATGAAATGCGTCCTCAGAGCTCAGGCCACCCAAGGCAGCATCCCCGCAGCACCAGCGTGCTGGAACCAATACACCCGGCTTTCATGCCGACTCACACCATTCATGCGCGCATCAACGCCTGAGGCTGTGCAGTGAGGCGATAGCCAGCGCCACGCACAGTTTCCACCATCACACCCGCGACGCCCAGCGCCTCGCGCAAGCGCTTGACATGGACGTCCACCGTACGCTCCTCGATGAAGACGTGGTCTCCCCACACCTTGTCCAGCAACTGTGAACGGCTGTGCACGCGCTCGGGATGCTTCATCATGTAGTGGAGCAGCTTGAACTCAGTAGGGCCCACCTTGAGCGGCTGCCCCTGGAAGCTCACACGGTGGGTCGCGGCGTCCAGGGACAGTTCTCCGATGGCGACGCTGTCGCTCACCTGCTCGGGTGCCCGTCTGCGCAACACGGCCCGGATGCGCGCCAGCAGTTCCTGGGTGGAAAAGGGCTTGGTGATGTAGTCATCCGCGCCCGCATCCAATCCAGCCACCTTGTCCGGCTCATCGCCACGCGCGGTCAGCATCAGGATAGGAATCGGCTTGGTGCGGGCGTCGGCGCGCCACTTGCGCGCCAACGCAAGGCCGCTCTGGCCTGGCAACATCCAGTCCAGCAAGATCACGTCCGGCAAGACCGCATCCAGCTCGCGCTGCGCAGAATCCCCATCTTCCGACCAGATCGGCTGAAATCCGTTGTGCCGCAGATTGACGGCGATCAGCTCGGCGATGGCCGGCTCATCTTCCACGATCAGTACGCGGGGCATCTTTTTCACGAGCAACTCCTCTCGATCAACGCAGCACCGTGGACTCGATCTCGTCCAGGGCCGTGTGGCGGATGTCCTTGCCCTTGACGAGATAGATGATCAGCTCGGCAACGTTCTTGGAGTGGTCTCCGATGCGTTCGATGGCCTTGGCCAGAAACAACAGGTCCAGGCTCGAAGAGATTGTGCGAGGGTCTTCCATCATGTAGGTGATGAGCTTGCGCACGAACCCGTCAAACTCCTTGTCGATAAGGTCATCCTCCTTGAGGATGTCCAGCGCCGCCTTGGTGTCGAGGCGCGCAAAGGCGTCGAGTGCCTTGCGCAGCAGCCCCGACGCCAGATCTGCGGCCATGCGCAGATCGCTGGAGGGCAAGGAGCGCGCTGCGCCGCTTTCGATGATGGACTTGACCATGCGCGCCATCTTGTTGGCCTCATCGCCCATGCGCTCCAGGTTGG